>JAFKKW010000200.1 GCA_017304275.1 Hyphomicrobiales bacterium
GTCCGAGCCGGGGGTCAGCATCTTGAGGCGGAAGCCGTCCGCGCCCGTCCAACCGGCATCGATCTGACCGGCCACAGCGTGGACGTTGGCCGCGATCGCGCCCGCGAGGGCACACCGGTACTGGCCCGCCTCGTCCTTGCCGGCGCCGAGCGGCGTCTTGTCGTCGAAGAGAAGAATTTCGAGCGCCGTCAGCCCCTGCACGGCGACGCTCTGGGAGGCGAGTGCGCCGGGCGCGAGCAACTCCGGCTTCCGTGCCGCAAGAAGTCCGTTCAACTGGCGGGAGGCGAAACCGCGCGGATCGGGCCAGAAGAAAATGCGCTCCAGTCGATGCTCGCGCGCGGAGGGGCCGAACCGGATGAAGTCGAGCCCGCCCCAGGCGCGCACGGTATCGGCGAATGCCGCTCGCGCCGCCTTGCGGGAGGCGTCGTCCCCTTGCCTGCAGACCGCCTCGATCGCGGTCGCAAGACCGCCCGTGGTCCGCGTCAGCGTCTCGAGGTGCGGAACGAGGAATTTGTCGATGGTATCGAGCACCATCGTCGCGTGGGTCTTGCGGATCGGGAGGGCCTCAGCGGAGCCGGCCGCCGGAGCGAGGATTGCGGCCAGCAGCGCGCCAGCCAGGAGCGGTCTCGGCAGCCGAAAGGAAATCACGCGAAGCTCCTCGGGAACGACAGGCCCCGATGTTTATGCCGCGCCGGCTCGTTGGGGAAGGGGCCCGCGGTGCTCTCGAGGCGACTATTCGGCGGCCTCGAACTCTGCCGCAGCGACGCCCGTCTGCTTTTCGCGCTGCTTGAGGCGCTGCAGGCGTTCACGCGTCGCAGATGAGGCCCCGCGCATCGAGATCCTCGAGCTTGGCGTAAATGACATCGACGGCGAGCGGTGCACAGCCGCAGCACTGCATGCGCCGCTGCATGTAGCGATAAACGACGCCGGGCGTCGGTATCGGCGCCTCGGGCTGGTTCAGGATGTCCAACAACGCGAGCTCAATGTCGAAGTCGGACACTTGCTGGCAGGAACAGACGATCATGACGAACTACTTCCTGCCCTACTGTCTCAGCGCCGCATCGTGCGAGGCGCCGGCATATGCGGCCGCGTTGACGATCAAGGCCGGCGGCAGCACCTGGTCGAGGCCGCGCATGGTCACGGCGAAGCTTTCGGCGTGGTGGACCACCTCGTCGATCAGCGAGCTTTCGATCAGGGCGAACGCGCAAGCCCGCATGGCCGGGCACGTATTGTGCTGGCAGGCGGCGATCATGGACAAGGCCAGGCTCTCGTCACGGCAAAAGCCGTCGCCATCGCCGCGCCCGACCTCGATCTCGCGGCGGGCGGCCGCGCTCACAGCGCGCACCCAGGCGGAGAGCTCGGAGACGGCGGTCCGTGCCGCGTTGGGACCCAGCGCCTGCGAATAGATCTGCCAGGCATCCTCCCAACGATCGATGTCGCCGGACTTGTAGCCGGTGACCCAATAGCGGAAGCCAAGACCGATCAGCCGTTCCGCGCCGCGGGCTGCCGGAAAGGCGATGTCGACCCGCGGCTTTCGGACGAGCCGCAGGGTGGCGTTAGATCTGCTCATGGCAAACCTCCCACCGTGTCGATGCTGAGATGCAATTCAGGGCAACGTGCTCGGGCGCACGGCACGCGTGCGACACCCTCGTCGGGCGCAAAGCGAGAACCATCGATCAGGCCTTCCTATTGTCGGGGTTCAAGGCCCCGAAAAGGATATGTGCACGACTTCAAATAAGCAGTCGTTGCGCTTAAGCAACCTCTTTCGATGGACGAAGTCAAGTGTGCCAACGACACATTAGGTCGTTGGAATCATTCAAATCTTTCTTTTGAAGAATTCCAAAGTACAGAAGGTTTTGCTCAGCCGTGACCGGCCTGTTGACGGCGTGCCGGGCTGCCGCTCACCGCTAAGGTCTTGGTCCGGCGCTGAACCTTCGTCTTGGCGCGGCCACCGGAAGCTTCCTTGCGTTGCGCCTTGATCATCTGCTCCAGCGTGTGCTCGTCGAGAACGCTGATGAAGGCGCCGAGGGCGTTGTCGAACAATTGATCGAGTGCGGCAAGCTGGCCCGGGGCACCCGTGCCGGCCTCGTTCTCCCGCTCGATCTCGAGATGCAGGATCTCCATCGCGCGTACCACATCCCCAATCCGGATCTCGGAGGCCGGCTTGGCGAGGCGGACGCCGCCATGGCGACCGCGCACAGCGCGAATGAAGCCCGCACGCGAGAGCAAGTGCACGATCTTGAACGTGTTCTGAAGCGTGATGTCGCGCCGCTCGGAAATTTCGGCGACCTTGACGAGGTTTGGTTCGGCGAGAGCGCAGTCGAGCAGAATGCGGATCGCGTAATTCGTTGTTTTGCTAAGGCGCATGGTCTGTCAGGTTCTCCGCCCGCACACCCGGGCTGTCTGTTGATCCCTTATCGTAGCGTAATCTAGACTAATTCCAAACTACAACGTTCAGCAAGTGATAGTGAGTGATCTATCAAGTGCTTGGCTGTAGTGAGACCCGCTGCGTTGCCCTACAAAACCAAGTCCGGGGCTGCGACTCGCGCTCGATCGGCGCCCTGCGCTGCGGTCAAAAATGCCCGGCCGCCTGCAGCCGTTAAGCATTCTTGACTGCTTGCGTCAATAAGCCTAGTCGATTTGCCCATGATTGCCAACCGAGGAGTCGTTTTCTTGCCAAAGCGCTTTACAGCTCAGTTGCGGTCTTTCCTCGCGACGGCCGCAGCGGTCGTTCCCCTCCTGTGGGCCGGCGCGGCGGCGGCCGAGGCGCCGGCGGTCAAGGACGTGCTCAAGACCTACGGCGATATCGCCGAGGCGACCTATGGCGATAGCCTCGCGGAGGCGCGCAAGCTCAAAGCCTCGATCGACACCCTGATCACGTCGCCGAGCGATGCAACGCTCGCGGACGCGCGCGAGGCGTGGCGCAAGGCGCGCGTGCCGTACATGCAAACGGAGGCGTTCCGTTTCGGCAATCCGATCATCGATTCCTGGGAAGGCCGGGTGAACTCCTGGCCGCTCGACGAGGGGCTGATCGATTACGTGGCCGACGCGTACGGCACGGACAACCCCGAGAACGAGTATTATGCCGCCAACGTGATCGCGAACAAAACGCTCAAGATCGCCGGCAAGACCGTCGACGCGTCGACGATCACCAAGGACCTGATCCGGTCGCTGCATGAAGCCGGCGGCGTGGAGGCCAACGTGGCCTCCGGCTATCACGCGATCGAATTCCTGCTCTGGGGACAGGACCTCAACGGCACGGAGCCCGGCGCCGGCGACCGGCCGGCCACGGACTACGATCTCAAGGCCTGCACCAACGGCAACTGCGACCGGCGCGCGGCCTACCTCCCGACCGTTACCGACCTGCTGCTCGACGACCTCGCCTGGATGACGAAGCAGCGGGGCCCCGAGGGCGACGCGCGCGGCTTCGTGCAGCGCGACGAGAAGGCGGGACTGACCTCGATTTTCACGGGCCTCGGCAGCCTGTCCTATGGCGAGCTCGCGGGTGAACGCATGAAGCTCGGGCTCATGATCCACGACCCCGAGGAGGAGCACGACTGCTTCTCCGACAACACGCACAATTCGCATTACGGCGACGTGGTCGGCATCCGCAACGTCTATCTCGGGAGCTACACCCGCACGGACGGCAGCGTGGTTTCGGGACCTTCGGTTTCAGACCTCGTCAAGGACAAGTCGCCGGAAACCGATGCCCAGGTGCGGGCGGCGCTCGACAAGACGCTCGGCAAGATGCAGGCGCTTGTCGAACGCGCCGAGACGGTCGAGCACTATGACCAGATGATCGGGCTCGCAAGCCAAGGAGCTCGAGCGCGCCATCGCGGTGCTGGACCTCAAGGACATCAAGTTCGAAGGCTCGGACAGCCTGGATGCACCCGGCAAGGTCGGCGGCGAGAAGTAGAGCTGTCCTGATCAGGATCAGTGCTGGGGACGTGGCGAAGGGTCCGGCCCGCGGCTTTCGTCTTGAAGTCGACGAGGCGGCGTGCTGACTGGCGTCGCAGCGCGGAGGGCAAGACATCCCATGGTCCGCATTCCCGGACACCTCTTCTGGACGGTCGCGTTTGCGGCGTTCGTGCCGCTGGCTGCCGGCACGGTCTCGCTGGTCGCGGCGCCGGCGGTCAGCGTCGGACTCGAGCCCGGCGAGGAGATGCCCGGCGGCGCGGCGACCTCGCGCGAAAGCGTCAGCGACCGGGACGCCTTCTCCCATTTCTCGCACGGCATCGGCTTCGAAGGCGAAGCGCGCTTCAAGGTCGGCAACGCCATCTTCCGCAAGCTGTGGGTCGCCGCCCCCTCGTCCACCAAGGCTTCGGACGGACTGGGCCCGCTCTACAACGCGCGCGGATGCCAGAACTGCCATTTGAAGGACGGACGCGGCCGTCCGCCGCTGGCCAACTGGCCGGACGAGACCGCCGTCTCGATGTTCCTGCGCCTTTCCATCCCGCCGGAGACCGACGAGCAGAAGCAGTTGCTCGCCGCGCGGCGCGTCAACGTCATTCCGGACCCCGTCTACGGCGATCAGTTGCAGAACATCGCCATCCAGGGGCTCGACGGCGAAGGGCAGATGCACATCGTCTACGCGGACGAGCCGGTGACGCTGGCGGGCGGCACAGTCGTAACGTTGCGCAAGCCCACCTACTCCATCACCAACCTCAACTACGGTCCGCTCCATCCCCACGTGATGCTGTCGCCGCGCATCGCGCCGCCGATGATCGGGCTCGGGCTCGTCGAGGCGATCCCGGAAGCTTCCATTCGCGCCAAGGCCGATCCGGACGACGCGGATGGGGACGGGATTTCCGGCCGCGTCAACGAGGTGTGGTCGCTGTCGCAGGATAACGTCATGCTGGGGCGGTTCGGCTGGAAGGCCGGTCAGCCGACGATCATCGACCAGAGCGCGTCCGCGGCGGCCGGCGACGTCGGGCTTTCGAACCCGCTGGTGGCGAAGCCGGCGGGCGATTGCACGGCGGCGCAGACGGCGTGCCTTGCCGCGCCGAACGGCAACTCGGAGCGCGCGGGCGGCTTCGAACTTCCGGGCGAACTGCTCGATCTCGTGACCTTCTACTCGCAGAACCTGGCCGTGCCCGCGCGACGCGGGGCGGGAGATGCGAACGTTCTCAAGGGCAAGGCGCTGTTCCACAAGGCGGGATGTGCGGCGTGCCACACGCCGTCGTTCACCACCGGCGAGGCGCCGGGGCAGCCGCATCTCAGCCACCAGTTGATCTGGCCCTACGGCGACTTCCTGCTGCACGACATGGGCGAGGGTCTTGCCGATGGGCGGCCCGAGGGCGATGCGGATGGGCGCGAGTGGCGGACGGCGCCGCTGTGGGGCGTCGGGCTCACGCAGACGGTCAGCGATCACACGTTCCTGCTCCATGACGGGCGTGCGCGCAATGTGGAGGAAGCGATCCTGTGGCATGGTGGCGAGGCGCAGGCGGCACGGGATGCCTACGCCGCGCTCAGGGCCGACGAGCGCGAGGCCCTAGTGGCATTCGTTAACTCGCTCTGACGCTCGATACGTGCTCCACTGAAGCAAGACATGGTCCATCGAGAGGTGTGCTCATGCGCTTTGTCTTCTCGCACAGTCATGCCTTCCCAGGCGGTCGCGTTACCGTGGACGACGACGGAAAAACAGGACCTTCCTGTCTGGTGGAATTCGGCGACGGTGTCACCGTGCTCGCCGAATGGCGCCCGGCGGACGGCGCGATGTACCTTTCCATTCCCGCTTACGCGACGGCAAAGGGCACGGCGATCGCGCCTCGGACGTGGCGCCTCGTCCAGGGAAAGGACGGATCCTGGCGGTCGCGGAAGGCGTCGTGACATCGGCGCAGGCCCGCACGGATCTTTCGATTTTGATTGAAAGAGTACAGGAGCCCCTCACCCGCGCAGCGTCATGGCGGAGCCGTGCTCCGCATGGACGCTGCCCGACCTCTCCCCATCGGGGAGAGGTGAAGCGGGGCGCACTTCGTTCCCCTCTCCCCGGCGGGGAGAGGCCGGAAGCGATCGCAAGATCGTTTCCGGGCGAGGGGGGCGCCCGGTCCAAGTCGGAGGCGCGCTAGCGGGTAGCGGCTTCCGGCGGGGTCCAGCCGTAAAGCCAGTCGTAGCTCTTCATGAAGCGATCCGGCGCCATCCTGGCGAACGCCGTGTTGCGCGCCGCCGCCATGGAGCCGCTCAGATGGTAGATCTTGCCGTTCAGCCAGGAGGCGCGGGCGAGGCGGCGGACGCGGCGCGCGCGGGCTGACGCATAGGTCTGCAACGCGCGCGCGGGATCGCCGGGGTCGTCGGCGAGCGCGCCGGCGACGACCATCGCATCCTCGAGCGCCATGACGCCGCCCTGGGCAAGAAACGGCAACACGGGATGGGCGGCATCGCCGAGAAGTGCCGTGCGTCCGAGGACCATGCGCGGACGTCGCGACAGTTTCATCAAAGACCAGCGGCGCCAGTTCTCCGGCCGCGCGAGCAGATCGCGCAGCAGCGGGGCGAATCCGGTCGTCTGGCCCGATACCCAGGCGCCGTCGCAGGAGGTGCTCCAGTCGGAGACGACGCTGCGATCATCGAAGACGGCCACCAGTGCGACGGCGTGGCCGGCGCTGACGGGATAGTGGACCACGTGCACGTCGGGACCGAGCCAAAGGTGGACCTCACTGCGATGCAGCTCGTCCGGCACGTCCTCGATCGGCAATACGGCGCGCACGGCGCACTTGCCGGTGTAGGACGGCGCGGGACCCGAAAAGATGCGGCTGCGCAAGGTCGACCAGGCGCCATCGGCGACAATCAGGGCATCGCCGCGGGCCTCGTCCGCGTTGGCGGATGTGGCCGTGACCTTGCTGCCTAGCGCGTCACCGACGGCCGTTACGTCGAAGCCCATCCTGATCTGGATCAGCGGCTCACGCTCGGCGGTCGACAGCAACGCGTTGTGCAAATCGCGTCGATGCGCGGCCCAGTAGGGCGCACCGTGGCGTTCCGCCATCCAGCGGCCCAGAGGGAACGTTGCGAGCGTGTTCGCGTTGCCGGCATCGAGAATGCGCAAGGCAGGCGGCGCCGTGACACGCGCCTTGATGAAGTCGGTGACGCCGATCGCGTCCAGGATGCGCGTGCCGTTGGGGCCGATCTGGATGCCGGCGCCGTCGTCGCCGAAGATGAGCCGGCGCTCGAGCACCGACGAGGCCACGCCGCGCCGAGCGAGCGCCAGCGCCGTGGCCAGACCGCCGATCCCGCCGCCCGCAATGAGAACCTTTTCGAGGCCGGCGTTCCTGGATGGCGATGACGTGGTGGCCATGCTGCGGCGCCGGAGAATCTTTTAAGCCGCTTCGTCAGTGAGCGAGACCATGCAGTCGCGCGGATCGCTCTCGTTCGCATGGAGGCGCGGATCGTGAACATAAAGGGTCGAGCAATATGGGCACAGGATCTGACTGTCGGCACCCATGTCGAGGAAGACGTGCGGATGATCGAAGGGGGGACGCGCACCCATGCACTGAAATTCCTTCACCCCGACGAACACCTTCTCGGCGCCGACATCGTTGGCAAAATGGGGCGTCTTCATGCTCGCCATGCGCGTGCCTCTTCCTCCGCAAACTCCCCGGCACCATAGCGGCGACGGAAGCAAAATGATAGGCGTGCAACCCTAGTTTTCCCGGTGCCGCCCCTCCCGGTTCGACACCAATTCCTGATCAAACGCAGATTGATGCGAGTGCTCAAGCATGTTTTCCCCCCCCCCCACGCAGACCTTCAGCTCGGACGGCGTTTCGATCGCCTACCTCGACCGGCCGGCGTCAACGCCAGGCGGGGATCCGGTGTTGCTGATCCACGGGTTCGCGTCCAATGCGACCGTCAACTGGGTCGATACGGGATGGGTCAGCGATCTCGCGGGCGCGGGATACCGTGTGGTGGCGCTCGACAACCGCGGGCACGGCGCGAGCGAGAAGCTCTACGCACTCGAGGACTACGGCGCGCCGCTGATGGCCGAGGACGCGCGCCGTCTTCTGGACCACCTCGCGATCCCGCGCGCGCATGTCATCGGCTATTCGATGGGGGCTCGCATCGCCGCGTTTCTGGCTTTGGCGCATCCGGAGCGGGTCGCGAGCCTCGTGTTCGGCGGGCTCGGCATCAACATGGTGCGCGGCATGGCCGGCACGGGCCCGATCGCGCATGCCCTGGAGGCGCCGAGCGTCGAGGACGTGAAGAGCCAGGCGGCGCGCACCTTCCGCGTGTTCGCCGAGCAGACCAAGAGCGACCTCAAGGCGCTTGCGGCCTGCATCCGCTCGGCGCGGGCGCCGATCACGGCCGAGGCCGTGGCGACGCTCGTGCCTCCGGTGCTGGTCGCGGTGGGCGAGCATGACGTCGTCGGCGGTCCGGCAGCGGGCCTTGCCGCCCTCATTCCCGGATCGGAAACGTTCGTGATCGCCGGGCGCGAGCACATGAAGGCGGTGGGAGACCGTACGTTCAAGGCCGCGACGCTCGATTTCCTGGCGCGTCACCCTCTCGGAGAGCGCGCGGAAAACACAAGGCCCCGGTGAGACGGAAGGTGCTCGTCGAGGGAACATCGTGGGGGATGCCGAGCGAGCAGCTTCGTCTTCGGGCCGGGGCCTCGACGCACGAAAGGATTTGACGCCGTACGCATCACACTGTCCGCTTCGGCCGCTCGGCACATCCTCTGAGAGGGAGGGATGCCATTGCCGGGAGCCAATCGGCGCTTCACAACCGGACGCTCGGATTGTAGCAGACACTCAAATCGTTGGAGTACGGATTCATCCACGGGATCTTTGTTCTCTGTGGATAACCGGCGCGTTTCCGCCGGAAAACTGCCGCGCGGAGGTCGTGCAGGCGCCGCAGACCCGGCCGCAAACCGCCGCGAACGATTGCGAAGATCCTGTGCCGGAGGGAGTTGGACATTCACGGTTCGTTAGCCTTAACCCGCCTAATGTCCCAGCGTCATGCGTCTCAGTCGCGTTCTCGTGTTGCCGGCCCTGATCCCGGCGTTGATCTCCGGATGCAGCTCCGGACCGAACTTCGTGGCCAAGCTCGAGCCTTGGCGAGCGAAGGAAGAGAATTCCTGCCTCGAATCCGGCGTCCTCGCTCGCACCACGTTCGTGGCAAGCCGTTCGGCGCTCGGCGGTCCCAGCGTTTGCGGAACGGAACGGCCCTTCGAGCTCTCGGCCGTCTATGGCGGGCGCGTGCAGATCAAGCCCACGGCGCTCCTCCGCTGCCCCATGATCCCGCAGGTCGACCGGTGGGTCAGCGAAAGCGTGATTCCAGCGGCGCGCCGTTATTTCGGCTCGGATGTGATCGAGATCTCCATCGCCGGATCCTATTCCTGCCGGCCGATGAACCATGTCTCCGGGGCCAAGCTCTCCGAGCATGGATATGCCAATGCGCTCGACGTCTCGGGTTTCACGCTCGCCGACGGGCGAAAGGTGTCCGTCAAGCGCGGCTGGAACGGCAGCGAGGTCGAGCAAGCGTACCTTCGTGTCGTGCATCGCAGCGCATGCCAGTATTTCACCACCGTGCTCGGTCCCAACCACGACCGCGCCCACAACGATCACTTCCATGTGGATCTTGCGCGGCACGGCAGCGACGGGCTCAAGCGCATCTGCAAATGAGCCTTTGGTCGGCGGGTTCAATGCCGATCCATCAGCTCTTGCGCTTGGCGGGACCTCCGCTCGTTTCCGGGCCCTCATACGTACAACGCGCGGGTGCGTGCACCTTCCAGATCAGCCCGCCGGGCGCGTAGTCGATGCTCACCGTCGCATCGAGCGATTTCTCGACCATGGCGACCATGATCGTGTAGCCGAAGCCGCGTCGCTCCGGCGGTTTCACGGGCGGGCCGTTCTCCTCGGTCCAGACGAGTACGAACGCGCGCTCCTCGCCGGTTCCTTCGAGATGCCATGACACCAGCACCTTGCCATCACCGTTGCCTTCGGAAAGGGCACCGTACTTGCTGGCGTTGGTCGCCAGCTCATGGAGCGCCATGCCGATGGCCTGGGCGGCCGGAGGCTGCAGGCGGACCGGCGGGCCGGTGATCTCGATGCGCGTGCCGATCAGCTCGCGGAACAGCGACAGTTGGGAGCGAACGAGATCGGCGACACGCACACCCTGCCAATTGCTTTCGATCAAGAGGTCCTGACTCGCCGCCAATCCGACGATGCGGTCCGAGAACTCGCGCACGAACTGCTTCGGATCGCGGGACGGCATCTGGCGGGCGATGGCCTGCACCACAGCCAGCATGTTCTTCGACCGGTGGTTGACCTCGCGCATCAAAAGCAGGATCTGCTGCTCGGCGTGCTCGCGCAGCTCGGCCGCCTCGACGAGGGCGGTCCCAATGGCGTTGGCTTCGGCGACCAGCGTCGGCTTGAACTCCACCTTGCGGCCCTCGCCGAGCGCCTTTGCGGCGTCCTCGGCCATGTTGAGCGGCTTGGTGATCACGCGCGCCACGCCCACGGCGCCGGCTACCCCGACGCAGGTGAACGCCGCCACGATAAGCACATAGTTGAGAAGCGCGTCGCGGGCGGCCGCGTCGACGAGCGCCGCGGGAACCGAGACGTAGACGGTCCAGCCCGCGACACGCGACGGGGCGATCCCCCATTTCACATCGCGGCCTTCCAGATCCTTACCCTGCTCCGCCCCGTCGCGGTTCTTGGCGTCTCCCAGCGACCTGCCGACGAACTCCTCGTGAAGCCGGGTACGCGCGATGACGACGTCCTTGCGGTCGGCGATGGTGGCGCGCCATTCGGGCGGGATCTTCTGGCGATCGAGAAGCGCCTTCATCAGCGACGGCTCGAGCGACAGCGACATCACGTAACGCAGCTTGCCGTTGCGGAAGATCGGCACACTGACCGCCATCACTGCTTTCTTGGCGACGTCGCCGGTCACCACATCCGACACGTAGGGATGCTTCTCGGTGAAGGCTTCGTCATCAGCGCGCTTGCTTACGGGCAACGGCGTGCCGTAGGGAAGCCGCGTATTGAAGAGCTGCTGCCCGCTGACATCGCGCAGGAATGCGTAGAGCCCCCGCGAGTTCAAGGCCGCCTCGGCTTGCCGATGCACGGTCGCGAAATCGTCTTCCGCGAGCGCCGGCGTCGTTGCGAGCGACTCGAGGATGGCGATGTAGCCGTTCATCGTCTGGTCCAGGTCGGCGGCGATGCGCTCAGCCGTCAGCCGCGCCTCTCCGAACAGCCTCGCCCGTTCGGACGTGGTGAGGCGCGCCGCCTCCATGCCCAGGAGCGCCAGCAGAGGCACTGCGAGCGCGATGATGGACAGGGCAAGCAAGAAGGAGACGGGCCATGGGGGGCGCAGGGAGAAGGGGCGTTCCATTCCGTCGTGGCCATCCAAAACGTCGGGGGAGCCATATGCATTACAACGGTCGGCGGCCCAAGTAAGGCCGAACAACACCTTAACCCTCCGCAGTGCCTCGTGAAAAGCTTTACGTCCCACGTAAAGCGAGAAATCTGCCCCCGTGGCTCAGGCACTTTTCACTCGGCGGGCGTCTCCATACCTGCCCGCACAACCTGCTCCGTAAGCTTAGGTGAGCAATACTCGACGAAACGGAATGCATAGCCCCGGAGATAGGTTCCACGCCTTACAGCGATGCGGGACACGTTGGCCTCGAACAGATGGTCAGCGTCGATGAGGCGCAACTGAGGGTCCCGGGCGGGATCGAAGGCATGCGAGGCGACGATGCCGATCCCGAGCCCCAGGTCGACGTAAGCCTTGATGACGTCCGCATCGAGCGCGGAGAGAACGATATCGGGCGCGATGCCGGCTGCGTGGAAGGCCTTGTCGATCCTCGAGCGTCCCGTGAAGCCTTCGCTGTAGGTGATGAGCGGCCAATCTGCCAGTGCCTCGAGCGTCAATTCGCCGTCGGTATCGAGCGCATGCCCCTTGGGCACGACGACACCGTGATACCAGGAGTAATAGGGGAACGCGGCCAGCTCCGGCGCGTCCTGCAGAGCTTCGCTGGCGATGCCGATATCGGCCTGCCCGCTGCGCAGCATCGAGACGATCTCGCCGGGGCTTGCCTCGTGCAGGACGAGATTGACCTTGGGAAACTGCTTCTTGAATTCGGTCACGACCGGCGGCAGCGCATAGCGGGCCTGCGTGTGGGTCGTGGCGACGATGAGCTGCCCTTTGTCCTTGTTCGAAAACTGCTCGCCGAGCTTCTTGATGTTCTGCGTGTCGAGGAGGATGCGCTCGACAATCCCGATCAGCTCCTGTCCCGGCTCGGTCAACCCGAGGAGACGCTTGCCGCGACGAACGAACAACTCGACGCCAAGCTCGTCCTCGAGGTCCTTGATGTGCTTCGAGACGCCGGATTGCGAGGTGTGGAGCGCGCCCGCGACCTCGGTCAGATTGAAATTGCGCTTCACCGTCTCGCGGACGATGCGTAGCTGCTGGAAGTTCATGTCGGATTACTCGCAATCATGAAGGGGTCGTAGCTGAAGCTACGAAATGGGTGCGAAACGGGAGACCCCGCGCTTCACCCCGAGCATATCGTCCGAGGGTGCGTCAACACCGGCGCATTCGCGCGATGCGCGGGCACCGGCCGCGCTGGCCCTCCCGCCGATGGCATTGCTCGGACTTCATCACATTCGTTCTTCGCGACCGCAACCGTTAAACGTTTTCGCCGAACAGGCTCAGCCGCTTGCTCCTGATGCGTACGCGCTCGCCGGTTGCCAGGCTGAGAGCGGCCAAATCGTCGGGCGTCACCTCGACCTCAAAATAGTCCTTCCTGCCTTCTCGCGCATCCCCATTGGCGATCAGCTCCACGCGGGTCACGGCGCCGTTGGTCAGGATGCGGTTGACCTTTGCCTCGACGCCTTCGCCGATCTCGCCCTTGATGATCTCGGTCTCGTGGGGTCTCGCAAACGCCACGACCGCGCTGCCATCGCTCAAATCCGTGCGGCCGTGCGGGAGCAGGTCGTTGCCGACGCGGACGTAGCCGCCCTCCACGCGCCCGCGAAACTCGTTCACGGTGCCGATGAAGCCATAGGCGAACGACGTCGCCGGCTCGTTGTAGATCTCGCGCGGAGAACCGATCTGCTCGATGCGTCCCTTGTTCATGAGGACGACGCGGTCGGCGACCTCGAGCGCCTCCTCCTGGTCGTGCGTCACGAACACCGAGGAAATGTGCAGCTCGTCGTGGAGACGGCGCAGCCAACGGCGCAGCTCCTTCCTCACCTTGGCGTCCAATGCACCGAAGGGCTCGTCAAGCAGCAGCACCTGCGGCTCGACGGCGAGCGCACGGGCGAGCGCGATGCGCTGGCGCTGGCCGCCGGAGAGCTGTGCGGGGAAGCGGTCGGCGAGCCAATCGAGCTGCACCAGCTCGAGGAGGCGGCGGACCTTGGCGCGGATCTCCTTCTCGGGCGGGCGCGCAGCGCGCGGCTTGACACGCAGGCCGAAGGCGACGTTCTCGAACACGGTCATGTGGCGGAACAGCGCGTAGTGCTGGAAAACGAAGCCGACATGACGATCGCGTACATGCTTATTCGAGGCATCCTGCCCCGAAAGGATCACCGTGCCCTGATCGGCGTACTCCAGGCCGGCGATGATGCGCAGGAGCGTGGTCTTGCCGCAGCCCGACGGCCCGAGGAGCGCGATCAACTCGCCGCTCGGCAGATCGAGAGAGACGTTGTCCAGCGCCTTGAAGGCGCCGAACGACTTCGAGATGTTGCGGACCTCAATGCTCATGACGTCTTCTCCTCGGGCGCGACCTGGCTCGCCCGCCATTCGATGTAAGTCTTGACCGCAAGGGTTACGAGCGCCAGCAGCGCCAGCAGCGAGGCCACGGCGAAGGCCGCCGCGAACTGATACTCGTTGTAGAGAATCTCGACATGCAACGGCATGGTGTTGGTCTCGCCGCGGATGTGGCCGGACACCACCGAGACGGCGCCGAACTCTCCCATCGCGCGGGCGTTGCACAGGATGACGCCGTAAAGCAGCGCCCATTTGATGTTCGGCAGCGTGACGCGCCAGAAGGTCTGCAGACCCGATGCGCCGAGGGTGACTGCGGCCTCCTCCTCGTCCCTGCCCTGGGCCTGCATCAAGGGAATGAGCTCACGGGCCACGAAGGGGAAGGTGACGAAGATCGTCGCCAGCACGATGCCCGGCACAGCGAAAATGACCTTGATGTCGTGGGCGGACAGCCACGGCCCAATCCACCCCTGCGCACCGAAGATCAAAACGTAGATGAGACCGGCAACGACGGGAGAGACCGAGAACGGAAGGTCGATGAAGGTGATGAGCAGGTGCTTGCCGGGAAAATCGAACTTGGCAATGCTCCAGGCCGCAGCAACGCCGAAAATCAGATTGAGCGGCACCGAGATCGCAGCCGCGAGCAGCGTCAGCCTTATCGCCGACAGCGCATCCGGCTCCGTCAGGGCCGCAATATAAGCGTTCCATCCCTTGCGGAAGGCTTCCACGAACACGGCGATCAAGGGCAGGAGAAGGAAGAGGGCGAAGTACGCCAGACCGAGGCCGAGAACGGCGTATTTCACCCAGGGTAAATCGCGGGTGGCAAGATTGGCTTCGAATCGTGTCGCGGATCCCGAGTTCGGAGCACCGAGGCGCGCTGCAACTGCTCCGGCCATCAGGCTTCCCTCCCCGTGCGACGCGACGTCCAAGCCTGCAAACCGTTGATGACGAGCAGAAGAAGGAACGACACGATCAGCATGACCGAGGCCACCGCGGTCGCGCCCTCATAATCGTACTGCTCGAGCTTGGTGATGATCATCAGCGGGGTGATCTCCGAGACAAATGGGATATTGCCGGCAATGAAGATCACCGAGCCGTACTCTCCCACGGCGCGGGCAAAGGCCAGCGCAAAGCCCGTGAGGAGCGCCGGCAGAAGCGTCGGAAACACCACGCGGCGGAAGGTCTGGAGACGCGTTGCGCCGAGGCTCGCGGCCGCTTCCTCGAACTCCGCGTCCAGGTCCTCGAGGATGGGCTGGACCGTCCGCACGATGAACGGCAGCCCGATGAAGATCAGTGCGATCAGAATGCCGATGGGCGTGAACGCGATCTTGATCCCGAACGGCTCGAAGAGCTGGCCGACCCAGCCGTTCTTGGCATAGATCGCGGTGAGCGCAATGCCGGCCACGGCCGTCGGAAGCGCGAACGGGAGATCGATCAAGGCATCGACAAGCTTCTTGCCGGGGAACGTGTAGCGGACCAGCCCCCAGGCGAGGAGCAAACCGAACACCACGTTGATCGCCGCCGCGAGAAGCGAGGTTCCGAAGCTCAGCTTGTAGGACGCGACCACGCGCGGGCCCGTTGCCGCGTCTAGGAAGGCCTGCCACCCCATTCCGGCCGACTTGATGAAGACCGCCGACAGGGGGATCAGGACGATCAGCGACAAGTAAGCGAGCGTGAATCCGAGCGACAGCCCGAAACCCGGCAGAACTCTGCGCGCATGTGCGTATGCCATCGAACCCGTGCCCTAAATCAGTGCGCAATCGTCAGGGCGACAATCACGGAGACCGAACACAGGAGTGCAGTCCAGGAGATGAGCTTCTCGAAGTAAGTCTGTTTCGACGACACGGCACCGTCCCCTGGAGCTATTGCTCTGCACCCTAAATTCGCGCCCCTCGAACCAAAACGAAGAAGAAGTTCGATCGTTATTCGATTTCGTGAAATAGCCGTCAGGCCGCCGACCCGGTCACCACCAGATAGGCCGTTGCCGGAAAAGCGGTCGTGTTCTCAATCGCGTATGGGCTCGCTGCGGCGAACAGCACGGCGTCGCCCTCGTCGAGCGTCAAGGGCTCGTCGGTGCCGACGGCCACCGTCAACCGCCCGTGCGCCACCACCAGGTTGTGATTGATGCCGATCTCTGCGGCGGGAAACTCCTCGCGATGGCCGGCGGCGAAGGTCAGCTCGAAGAAGCCCGTGGATCGCGGCCGGTTGACCGGCGAGAGGCTGCGGCTCGCATAGCGGCCTTCGCTCGCCACGAGCACGCTCGCCCGCTCGCGCTGGAGCACGACGACGTTGGGCTCGCGCCCGGTCGCCACCAGGGTCGCAACCGGGACGCCCAATGCGTCCGCAACGCGCCACAGGAGGCTGACGGTCGGCACGCTCTTGGCGGTCTCGATCTGGCCCAGCATGGCGCGGCTTACGCCCGACAGCTCTGCCAAGCGCTCGAGGGAATACCCCTGAGCCTTGCGCAGGCGGCGCAGGTTCGAGCCAACGATCGCGGGCACGTTACGCGCGGTCGAGTCAGAGGTGCGGCGTTCGCTTCCGTCCTCCCTTTCGTCGGGTTCTGCTCTGGACATCGAAATCGGCATTGCTGCAATCGTTTTCATGACCGCTAATGTAACGGCGGCCGCACTCCTGCCGAACCAAGAAGAAGTGCTGTCCTTATGAAGGAACCGAAATAGCGGGCGCGATACAAAAAGGGCCGCCTTTGGGCAGCCCTTTCCGTTACCTGATGCCCGGGAGAAGCGTCGGGATCAGAATTTAATGATGCCGCCGGCAAATACGAGATCGAGATCCTCCAGCGGGACGGAGCTCACATCGCCCGTTGCCACACCGCCGACGGTCGTGTCCGCGACGGAAATGTCGCCCTTCACGTGGCGGTAGGACAGGTAAAGCGTCAGCGCTGCGGCATCGAAGCCTTGCGCAACGCCGAAGCCGTAAGACTCAAGGCCTGTCGAAACAACGGCGGCTGCGTTGGTCGTATCGGCGAAGGCAGCGTCGAGGGTGCGCGTGTTGGCGCCGCCTTCGTAGTCATAATACTCGCCGTAGATCGTGGTCTTGCCGAATGACGTCCACTTGCGCTCGATACCGGCCTGGATGGCCCAGAACGTCTGTTCGTCATCGGGTCTAATGGCCGACGTGGCGAACAAGGTTGTCCGATCGATGAGATCGTCTTTCTTGATGCCGGCGCCGAAGTTCACGAACAGCCCGCTGTCCACGTGAACGACACTGATAGAACCGCCGAACTGGTCGCAATCCGAGTCGTCGTTCTCGATCGCGGCGCATGCCGTGTTCGTCTGAGCGGTTCCCGTATCGATCTTGCCGTAACCGATACCCGCTGCGACTTTCAGGCCCGCAAACTCACCCTTGTAGCGGAGCGCGACATCCCAATAGTCATCGTCCGCCCAGGTAGCGGATGCAGTGAAGCCCGAGACCTCCGGCGTTTGGTAGGTCACGCCGCTGAACTTGCGCTCGCCCTCGCCCGGCTGATCGCCGTGCACGCCGATGAGGCGACGATATTGGTAGCGCGTGCTGAGATCTCCGTCCGTGCGCCGCAGGCTCAGGCCGAGGCCGGTATCCTCGACGTCTGAGTACTTCGAGAAGTCGGCCGTCTGGGTCTGATTGATCTCCGTAATCTGGTCGGTTGCCGTCGCACCGAGACCCACGATCACACGACCATACTTCTTGTTGTCGATGTACCAATGGGCATCGCGCAGATCCTGGCCCGTCTCGCCCAATGCATCGCTCTGCGTGAAGCGCTTGGAGTTGGCCGAACGGATACCGATCTCGAGCCGGTAGCCCGCCGACCAGTCGCCGTCGATCTTGGCCTTGCCGCGGAAGCCGATGCGGGTGCGCGAGTTGTCGTTGGTGACGACGTACGCGTTGTCCTCGAAGCCGTCGTCCCAGAACAGAATGCCCTGGTTCACCTGGCCATAAACCTCGAGCGACACCTTGCGGTTGCCCTTGCGGGCCGTCGTCGCCTCGAGCTCGGCGATCCGCTCCTCGAGGTCGGCGCAGCAATCTCCCCCGAGATCCGCTGCGAACGACGTCGGCGCCATACCGACAGAGACGAGCAAACCAGCCACAACTGTGGCCATCCACCCCCCATTCTTCTTCAATCCCCCAACCATTCCCGTCTCCGCTATGTTGGATGCTACTCTGCTATAACATATTGATTTATATCAATTTTTATGGATTCTCGGACAAAGCTCAAGGTCGTATATGGCAGTACTGCTACAATTCTTTTCCTTGTTGCCGTGACGCCTCATAATTCGTGCTCCTATTGAGCGCGCGCGGCGCTGTGGCCGTGCTCGCCATGGCGTTGCGCAGACATCAAAGCGACCGGCGTGCGCGATCCGGCCCGTTGCGACTCGTCGCCTGCCAACTGCGCCAGAAGACTGAGTCCGAATGGCCAGGGGCCGTACCCCGCCTCGGCATTGATGTGCCCCGCCCATCCCAGATCCACGAGGTCGGCGCCCCAACGTGCTGCAAGCGCCGCCGCCGCATCGAACGGGAGCCAAGGATCATTGCGCGATGCGACGATGGTCGCCGGAAACGCGAGCGGCCGCCCCGGCAGCACGTCGTTGACGCCGAATTTGTCGGGGTCGGCAGGCGCGACCAGCAATGCGCCGGCGATGCGGTGGCTCAGATCCTCGGCCGCCTGCACGGCGGCAAGCGCGCCGAAGCTGTGGGCCGCGATCAAAATCGGGCCGGGGTTGCGCGAGATCTCGCGACGGACCCGGCTCGACCAGTCCGGAAGACTGGCCCGCTTCCAATCCGCCTGAATGACGCGGATGGCGTCGGGCAACCGGGATTCGAACCAGGTCTGCCAATGAGCAGATCCGCTGGAGTTCAATCCGGGAACTATAAGCGTGGTGGTCATGGATGATGATCCTTCAAAGGCGCTGTGTGTGTCGTCGAACGGCGGTGAGGCTCGGACGTGTGGCGAGCTTCAACAGAGGTTCGTGCTCGGACAGACCGCCTTTTCGAGACGCGACTCTGCGCGTGGGCTGGTGACGACGCGGATGCTGCGGGCCACTGCGACCACCCAAATCATGGTCAGCGTTGCGGCTGCTACGCTTGTCGGAAACGCGATGTCTGCCATGATCATTCTCCGGAGGTGACCTTGGTGCCGCCGCCTCCGCACCCCCAGGAGAAGGAATGGGCCAGAGGCGGCGGACCGTCATGAGAGCGAAGCGTCAGCTCTTGGGCAGATAGACCTGGTCGAAGGACGCGCCATCCTTGAAGTGCTCCTCGAATGCCTTGCTCCAACCACCGAATGCCTCGTCGACGGTGAACAGCGGAATCGGCTGAAGCTGACTCTTGTACTTCTCGGCGTATTTCTGGTTGCGCGGCCGGTAGAAGTTCTTGCCGGCGATGTCCTGGCCCTCGTCGCTGTAGAGGTACTGGAGATATGCCTCCGCCACCTTGCGCGTGCCGTGCTTGTCGACGTTCTTGTCGACCACGGCGACGGTCGGCTCGGCGAGGATCGAGATCGAAGGATTGACGATCTCGAACTTGTCGGGGCCGAGCTCCTTGATGGCGAGGTGCGCCTCGTTCTCCCAGGAGATGAACACGTCGCCGACACCACGCTCGACAAAGGTCGTCGTCGAGCCGCGGGCACCCGAGTCGAGCACGGCCACGTTCTTGTAAAGCTTCGTCACGAACTCCTTGGCCTTGTCCGCGCCGCCGTATTTCTTATCGGCATAGTGCCAGGCGGCCAGGTAATTCCACTGGGCGCCACCCGAGGTCTTGGGGTTGGGCGTGATCACCGAGACGCCGTCCTTGGTGAGATCGTCCCAATCCTTGATGCCCTTGGGGTTGCCCTTGCGAACCAGGAAAACGATGGTCGACGTATAGGGGGCCGAGTTGTCGGCAAGGCGCTTCTGCCAACCGTCCTCGATGAGGCCGGCCTTCTGACGAACTGCGTCGACGTCGCGGGCGAGCGCAAGGGTCACAACGTCGGCCTCGAGGCCGTCGATGACCGCGCGCGCCTGCTTGCCCGATCCGCCGTGCGACTGCTTGATGGTGACGTCCTCTCCCGTCTTCTCCTTCCAGTGCTTGGCGAAGGCCGCGTTGAACTCAACATAGAGCTCGCGCGTGGGATCGTAGGAGACGTTCAAAAGCTCAGCGGCGGATGCTGCCGCGGAGAGACCGACAAGGCTCGCCGAAAGGCCGAGCGCCAGCGCGGTGCGACGGGTGACACGGGCTATAGACATTTGGGAACATCCTCTTTGGTAGGCTTAACCGATGCCGAAAGCCTAAGCGGCGCTGCAGCAGCCACGAACCAAGAAGAAATGCAGAGCTTATGAACGCCTCCGCCAACGATAACGGCGGACAGAATCGCGAGAACCGCCCGGCCGAAGCATTTCATGCTACGGCGCGCGGATCACTCCTGTTGCGCTTGCGTGAAACCGTTCGATCGCGAAATAGCCCTTCGCCAGCATCAGGGATGCGACGTCGTTATGCCATCCGGATGCAAAGCTTCTCAGTTCTTGTTGTTTGACGCTCGACGGCGACCGCGGCTTGATGGAGCAGCGACGCGATCCTGCGCCGCCGCGGTGATTTCGAGGTTCACTTGCGCCGCGTGATCAAACGCTAAGGAACAGCCACATGAGCCCTCTGGTCCCGACACGTCCGGTCCACCCCGTATCCTACCTCTCGCATCCGTGTTGTTGCTGTCGTTGAGACGACCTTGCGGGCCTGGACGCCCGCTTCTGCAACCCCATCCCACATCAGCGAGTTGAGCCGCCGAAAAGGCGGAAGGATCATCATGTCAGACGCATTCATCATCGAGGTCGCCGACGAGGCGGCCGGCATCGTCGTCCGCCAGGGCGGCGAGAAGAGCTATCGTTTCCACGCTTCTCTGCCGCGCTATTTCCCGCTCGACGGCAAGATTTTCTCGGCGCCCCGTGACGCGGAGCGCGCCGCGCTCGCGCAGTTCGGACGTCCGTCGAAGCAG
>JAFKKW010000052.1 GCA_017304275.1 Hyphomicrobiales bacterium
CGTCTCAATGCGCCTTTTCGGCCTCGCTGCGAGGCTCCGCTCTCTCGCCAGAGCCGAAGGCGCGGTCAAGAAACGCGGAAAGTCTGTCCAGGTAGATATAGACGATCGGCGTCGTGAAAAGCGTCATTGCTTGGCTGACGATCAGACCGCCGACCATGGCGTAGCCGAGCGGCTGGCGGATCTCGGAGCCGGTCCCAGCGCCGAGCATCAGCGGAATGCCGCCGAGCAGAGCCGCCGCCGTCGTCATCATGATGGGGCGGAAGCGTAGGATGGCCGCCTTGCGCACCGCCTCTTCGGGCGCGAGATTCTCGTCCCGCTCTGCGGTAATGGCAAAGTCCACCAGCATGATGCCGTTCTTCTTGACGATGCCGATCAGGAGGATGATGCCGATCATCGCAACCAGCGAGAAATCGAAACCGAACGCCATCAGCGTGGCGATGGCACCGGCGCCGGCCGAAGGCAGCGTGGAGAGGATCGTCAGCGGATGAATGAAACTCTCGTAGAGAATGCCGAGGATCAGATAGATCACGACCAGCGCGGCGACGATCAGGATCGGCACGGTCGAGAGCGAATCCTGGAACGCCTGCGCGTTACCCTGGAAGCTCGTGCGCAGGCTGGCCGGCAGGCCGAGCTGCTGCTCCACGGCCTTGATGGCCTCGGTAGCCGTACCGAGTGAGCCGCCCTGAGCCAGGTTGAACGTGATGGTGACGGCCGGAAACTGGCCCTGATGCGAGATGGACAGCGGTTGCGTCTTGCGCGTGGTCCAGTGCGCGAACGCGGCCAGCGGCACCTGCTCGCCCGTTGACGGCGATTTGACGTAGATCTTCTCGAGGCTCTCCGGCGTCCCCTGCAGTTCCGGCAGGATCTCCATGACCACGTGATAGCTGTTCTGCTGGGTGAAGAACTGCGCCACCTGGCGCTGCCCGAACGCGTCATAGATCGTGTTGTCGATGGTCGCGGGATCGAGACCGTAGCGGGACGCCTGATCGCGATTGATGTCCAGCGTCAGCGTCATGCCGGCGGCCTGCTGATCGGTGGCGACGTCGCGCAGGTCGGGAAGCGACTTGAGCTTTTCGAGGATCTTCGGTGCCCATTCGTTGAGCTGGGAGATGTCCGGGTCCTGCAGCGTGTACTGGAACTGCGAACGGCCCGCGCGCCCGCCGACGGTGATATCCTGCGCCGCCTGCAGGTACAGCTTGGCGCCCTCGACGTTCTGGGTCGCCTTGCGCAGGCGCGCAATGATCTCGCCGGCGGACGCCGTGCGCACGCTGCGCGGCTTCAAGGTGATGTAAAAGCGTCCCGTGTTGAGCGAGGCCGAGGCGCCGCCGGCACCGATGGCCATCGCATAGCTCTGAATGTCGGGGTCCTTGGCGATGATGTCGCCGAGCTGCTGTTGCAGGCGCATCATCTCCGCGAAAGAAACGTCCTGGGCGGCTTCGGCGGTGCCCTGAAGCAGTCCCGTATCCTGCTGCGGAAAGAAGCCTTTCGGGATCGCGACGAACAGCATCACCGTTGTGGCGACCGTGGCGAAAAACACCATCAGCGTGAGGAAGCGGTGACGCAGGCACGCGTCCAGCGCACGCTCGTAGGCCCGCAGCAAGGCATCGAAACCGCGCTCGGTCCAGACGTAAAGCCTGCCGTGCCTGGTTTCACGTTCGGAGCGCAGCAAACGGGCACACATCATTGGCGTGAGAGTGAGCGCGACGAAGGCCGAAACCGCAATGGTCATGGTGACGGTGACGGCGAACTCGCGGAACAGGCGGCCGATGATGCCTCCCATCAGCAGCAGCGGAATGAAGGCTGCGACCAGCGAGAGGCTGATAGAGACGATCGTGAAACCGATCTCGCGCGCGCCTCTGATCGCCGCTTCGAACGGTTTCATTCCGTGCTCGACGTAGCGCACGATGTTCTCGAGCATGACGATTGCGTCATCGACGACGAAGCCGACCGCAATGGTCAGCGCCATGAGGGACAGGTTGTCGAGGCTGTAGCTCGCGAGCCACATCAAGGCCAGAGCCCCCAATAGCGACAACGGCACCGTGACGCTCGGAATCACCGTCGCCCACAGGCTGCGCAGGAACACGAAAATCACCGCCACGACGAGAGCGATCGAGATGAGGAGCGTGAACTGCACGTCCTCGACGGAGGCGCGGATCGTCTGGGTGCGGTCGCTCAGCACGTTGATCTTGATCGCAGGCGGCATCGCCGCCTGCAGGCGCGGCAGCTCCGCCTTGATCCGGTCGACCGTCTCGATGACGTTGGCGCCGGGCTGTTTGGAGATGATGAGGAAGACGCCGCGCTTGCCGCTGGCCCAGGCAGCCTTCTTCATGTCCTCGGGACCATCGACCGCCTGGCCGATATCCTTGACACGGATCGGCGCTCC
>JAFKKW010000053.1 GCA_017304275.1 Hyphomicrobiales bacterium
CGAAGCGGGCGAGACGATGGGGCGTTTGGGAGCCGGATCGATCCTCGTGCAGATCTTCCGCGGCGACTACTGGCAGTGTGCCTACGTCATTCCGAAAGGGGCGTTCGAGACGCTCAAGGCATCGGGGCTCGATGCGTTTCGCGATACGATCGCGGCCGGGCTCGGGTTCGCGCGCGAGCGGCTGGCCAACGCGATCAAGAGCTGGGACGACGTGAGCCTGCTCACCGTGCGGGTCGATCGTCTACTGCAATGGTATCGCCCGGGGTTTCTGTGCATCGGAGACGCGGCACACGCGATGAGCCCGATCGGCGGCGTCGGCGTGAACCTCGCCGTGCAGGACGCGGTGGCGGCGGCGAACATCCTGGCCAGGCCGTTGAAGGAGGGCAGGGTCGGGGTTGAAGATCTGCGCGCGGTGCAGGCGCGGCGCATGTTTCCGACGCGCGTCACGCAGGCCATCCAGCTGGCGGCGCAGAACAACATCGTGGGGCCGACGTTGAAGCTCCGAGAGCAGCCGACGCCGCCGCTGGCGCTGCGTCTGATGCAGCGGTGCCCGTTTTTGCAACGCATTCCGGCGCGCGTGCTCGGCCTGGGCGTGCGGCGCGAGCATGTGGCGGATTTCATACGGAATGCGAGCGGTCAGGGCGTCCGAGCTGGGCGTGGCGGGTGACGCGACGCTTTCACGTTGCGATCAGGAACCTTGGCGTTTGAGCGATCCTGCATCAGCCTCCAGCCGTTGCCTCATGCGGCCGACAGAGCGTCCGGCGGGACGACGCAGTTGCGATAGAGGTGCCACGTGGCATGGCCCAGGACGGGCATCGCGAGCACGAGGCCGAGGAATCCCGTCAGCACCGAAAGAAGCAGAGACGCGCCGATGACGACGCCGAACAGCAGCATCGGGCCGGGGTTCAAGGCAACGGCGCGGATGCTCGTAATCATGGCCGTGACGAAATCCACGTCCCCCCTTTCGAGCACGAGCGGAAACGAGACGACCGAGAGCGAGAAAAGGACCGTCGACAGAATCGCGCCTATGACATTGCCAACCAGCAGGAACATGAGGCCCGGCGTGGTGCTCAAGACGGTGTGCATGAACTCGGGGAGGGTCGCGGCCATGCCGCTGTAACCGAGGAAGAGGGCCATCAGCAGACGCACCTGATACATCCACATGATGAACACGAAGATGGTCATGAAGCCCATCCAGCGCACCTCGCTGCGGCCCGTCACCGTGCGCCAGACGGCGCCGGCGGAGAGCGCGTCGCCGTTCTCGAGGCGGCGGCTCACCTCGTACAGCGCGGCAGCGAGGGTGGGACAGACGAGCGCGAAGCCGGCAGCGATGGGATAGGCGAAGTAGGGCATACCCGCGAAGAAGAGAGTTACAATCACGGCGATGCCGGTCAGGGCGCAGATCGTACCGAGACCCAATCCATAGAGAGGTGCGGCTTGGAAGTCGCGCACGCCCCGCGTTATCGAGTCGATCACGTCGCCAGCCGTGATCCTGCGGACGACCGGGTCCTGCTTCCCGGAGAGGGTCTGTGGCTGCACCGGTTGTCCCCGTTCCTGCCCTTTTTTGCGCCGGTGCGAATACCACTTCGGAACAGGCGCGGGTCTGATCTGGATCAAAGGTGTGCAGTGGAGCGAACCTAGAGCGCGTTCACTCTCGTTGGGACCGCATTCAAGGCGTGACCGCACTCGAAAGCACTCTAGAGCTCTCTTCTTTCGCGTTCCTTCGCCTCGTCCCAGAGGGCGTCCATCTCGGTGAGGGCGGAGTCCGAGGGGGTGCGGTTCTGGTCGGCCAAGCGCTGCTCGATGTGGGCGAAGCGGCGGGTGAACTTCTCGTTGGCCGTTCGCAATGCGGCTTCCGGATCGAGCTTCAGGTGGCGGGCGACGTTGGCCATGACGAACAGAAGATCGCCGAACTCCTCCTCGATCTTGCCCGTTCGCTCAGGCGTGCGGTCGGGCTCGGGTCCGCGCGGGTCGGCCGGGAGAGCGACCTGCTCGAGCTCGACCAGCTCCTCACGCATCTTGTCGAACACGGGCGCGAGCGAGGGCCAATCGAAACCGACCTTGGCGGCTTTGTCCTGCAACTTGACGGCGCGCGTCAGCGCGGGGAGCGCGAGGGAGACATCGGCGAGCAGGCCATCGCCGCGGCGGCCCGCAGGAAGCGCGCCCGCTGCGGTGGGCGGCTGCGTTTCGTTGCGTGCGGCGGCCTTGGCCGCGCGCTCCTCGGCTTTGATCTTTGCCCAGAAACCCGGTGCGGCGCCGGCGGCGCGTTCCTCCCCGGTGCCGAACACATGCGGGTGGCGGCGGATCATCTTGGCGGTGATTGCCTCGACCACGTCGCCGAAGGCGAACGCGTGCTGCTCCTCGGCCATGCGCGCGT
>JAFKKW010000201.1 GCA_017304275.1 Hyphomicrobiales bacterium
CCGGGCGCTCCCTCGCCACGGTGTCACGCTTCTTCTTGCGCGCACTGGGGTGAGGCGTGTTGACCACCTCCGGCGTGTACTCACAGGAGATGCACGCAGCGGCAGGCGATACGAACAGTGGCTCCCACAGGAGAAGAGCCACAGAGAATGCGATGATGGTCCGGATCATGGACGTCTCCGGCTGTTGCACGGGGCGCGCTCGGCAAAAGGCGCCCTTTTTCGGCGAACGTTATGCACAGTCTAGATCAATTGGGCTGCGCAAAACAGGGCTTTCTACGCCAGAACCGTAAACCCGATCCTTACGGGCCGCTGTACCGCGGGTTACTGGCAATACCCGCGGCCGCGCCGTGGGATAAGATCCAGGTGAAAATGGTTGCGGTGGGGATCGTTGGCCTCGGGACCGAGCACGGTTCCGAATTCTCCGCAGGCCCCGCCGTGAATAGCCCTGAGGAACAAGGCCTCCCGAGTAGGCTTGGGCGGTTCGGCGGCCGGCTCTGCGCCCGCGGCAGACGCCTTCTGCACCGCGAGCGAGGGCGGAGACAACGAGGCGTGCGCGACAGGATTAACTTTCTTTTGCGATTTGCCGGCCTTGCTGCCCCCGGCCGTAGACTCGGCGTCATCGGCAGCGGCGGTTTCCTGGTCCTTGACGTCCGCTGTTGTCGCGCGCGCCGATTTGGATTTCGCCGCCGCATCAGCCTTCGCCTTGGCCTGCCGCGCCTTGATGTCCCGCTGGGTGAGCCCCCAGCCTTTAAGCACGCGCACCGTGCGCCCGTCCGCGAACCCGAATGCCCCGATGTCGATCGCGTTTGCCAGAGCGTGCTGGCTCAGCTTGGCATTGGGAAGGTTGTAGATGTTACGGCAGGAGTAGCCCGACGCGCCGACGATGCGCACCACCTCCGACGCCATGCGTTCGCGGGCTTTCGGCTGCAGGGTCGATTTCATCCATCGGTCGAGCGCCCCCACCATCCGGCAATTCACGTCAACCGGCGGATCGAACACGACCTTGGGATCGGAACCCACGCTCTTCAGCCGGACAGGCGCCGGAAGCCCGCACGGCCCTTTTTTGATCGGCGCAAGCCACTCGACCTCGGCCGCCAGTCCCGAGAGGAGATGCATGCATTGCTCGCGCCCGCGCGTGACGTCTTCCTCGGGCCATTCATCCTTGACCTCCGGCGCCGCGGCAACCACGGACGAGGCAGTCTCGGAAGATGGAGCGGGCGGTGATGATGCGACGGAATGAGGAGAGGGCGCAGCCTGAGGCGCGCCGGAAGGACGGGCCTTCTGGTCGATCGAAAGGCCCGGCTCGACCGTGGGAAGCGCCACGAGCAACAGCAGCCCCGTCATCACGACGTGCGAGAGGCCAGCCGACAGTGCCGGGATGGGTTCTTCTCTTCGTAGCATGGCCTTCCGCCGGCATTTCCGAAAAGACTATCGCCGCTAGAACCACGGCGAGAATACCCGCAAGGCTCTAACGTTCCCTTAGAACAGGCGAAAAAGTCTTAGATATGTCGGCCTAGAAGGCGGACGATAATGCCATTTTCCGGACTAAGCCGACAGCCGTCGCGGGGCATCACTAGCCAGCGGGACAGCGACGACGACAAAGCCTGGAGCGTGATCTCGTCGAACCGCAGAGCACGCCCCAGAACGATGGATCAACCCTCCGCGAGGCGGGTGAGTTGCTTCTTGCTGTAACGCTTCTTGGACGGCTTGCTTGCGTACCGCTTTTTCGAGATGCGCGTTTCGACAACGGCCTTCCTGGTATCGCGCTTCTCGGCGAACTCCTTCTTGGAGCTCTTCGAGATCCGCTTCACGGCCACTTGCTTCTTTCGATCGTTTTTGGCCGCGTACGTCTTCGCTTTGTAGGTCTTGGCTTTGTAGGTCTTCTTGCTCGCGACCTTCGACTTGACCTCTCCTGCTTCGACAAGCGCGTTGATGCACCGCGAGGAGAGCCGAGGCCCGACATCTCTCATGCACTTGCGGACCCCGGGGCTCCCGACGGCATGCATGCTGCAATGAGCAAAGTAGTCGCCGGCACACGCCATCTTGACGGCATGGCTGACGGCGGACGCTTGAGACACTGAGAACGCAAGCACCACGACGGCAAGGATGGTTGCTTTCATTGGGGTGTCCTCCGTGACACCTCAACAGTTCTACTGATTCTCTAGTTTGTGACGAAGAAGTTTGTGAATAACGTGCGGCTAATTCGTTCGTGCGGCTTGACCCGCACACACACGCGGCGCAGCCGCCAAGCGCGCTTCGACTCTGTTCAACGCCGCAGCGCTTTGGCCCGGATCGAGCGCGTGGTGAGCAGTCCCGCTTGAGACGCAGCCTCCTGCAGCTCATGCCGGAACTCGTCGCGCTTCTCGTGGATCGACGCGATCACGAGCCCGGTCGGCAAACCGAGTCCGACCAGCGTCGCCTCCGAGAGCTGCAGGCTGGCTTCGATCGTCTCCGGCACGGCATCGGTCACGCCCTTGAGATACAGGTGGCGGGCATGGTCGGCATCTCTGGCACGCGCGACGAGCAGAATATCGGGCCGCATCGCACGCACCGATTTTACGATCTCGTCGACGCCCCCCTGCGTGCGTACGGTGAGGATCACGGCCGCCGCCTCGCTGAGCCCGCAACTCGCGAGGAACCCCGGACTGGTCACGTCTCCGAAAAAGACCTCACGCCCGCGTCGCCGGTGCTCGGTCACGACCGCCGGATCGCTGTCGACGGCGATGAACGGAAACTTGTGGGTTTGCAGCAGATCGGTCACCACCTGGCCGACGCGCCCGTGACCGATGACGATCGCATGTCCTTTCGCCGCTTTCGGCCCGACCGCAAGCTCGGGATCGCGCACCTTCGGCTTGTCGAACCGCGACGACAGGCGCCGGTCGATCTGCGCCAGAAACGGGATAAGGGCCATGCTGACCGAGGTGACGGCAAGCGAGAAGCTCGAGGTCTCCGCACCGACGACGCCGACGGCGGACGCCATGCCGATGCCGACGAACGCGAACTCACCGCCGGGGCCGAGCAGCAGGCCCGTCTCCACCGCTGCCGACCAGGGCACCTGGAAAAGCCGCGCCAAGCCGACCAGCACCGATGATTTGAGCACGATGACGCCGACCACGGCGAGCACCAGAAGAAGCGGCTCGCGCGCCAGCTCCCGAAGATCGATGTTCATCCCGACAGTGAAGAAGAAGATTCCGAGCAGGAGCCCCTTGAACGGCTCGATCGTGGACTCGATGGCCTTGCGGTACTCCGATTCCGCGAGCATCAGCCCGGCGACGAACGCTCCGAGCGACATCGGCAGGCCGGCCACACCCGCCGCAGTGGCCGTGCCCACGATGACGAACAGGATTGCCGCCACGAACAGCTCGTTCATGCCGAACGACGTCACCATGCCGAACAGCGGCCTGAGAAACAATCGGCCGACGAGCACGATGAGTCCGATCGCCAGCACGGCGGTCCCGACAGCCAGGACGACACCCGCCAAAGTCGGGACGCTCCCGCCACGCCCGAGCATGGAGATGGTGAGCAGGATCGGCACCACCGCGAGATCCTGGGCCAGAAGGACGGAAAAGCTGGCGCGGCCCGCGGCCGTCGTCAGGCGCCGTTGGCTGGCGAGCACCTCGATGACAATTGCGGTCGAGGAGAGCGCGAGACACGCCCCGAGCACGACCGACACCGCCGGCCCCTCGCCCGTCATCGCGACCGCGACCCCGATGAGAGCCGTCGACAGCACGATCTGCAGCGTGCCAAGCCCGAAAACCAGCCGGCGCATGGTCTGCAGGCGCTGGTAGGACAGCTCGAGCCCTATGACGAACAGGAGAAAGACGACGCCGAGCTCCGCGATCGCGGACACGTTCTTGGCATCCACCACCGTGACCCAGTAGAGGAACGGCAAATCGCCCTTGAAGGCGCCGAGTCCGAGCGGCCCCAGGATGGCGCCGCCGCACAGGTAGCCAAGCACGCTGCTGATGCCCCAGCGTTGGACCAGCGGCACGACGATGCCGGCCGTTCCGAGCACGACCAGCGCATCCGTATAGGCGTCGACGTTGAAGGCGGCAGCGGCCATGTGAACCCTCTGAGTACAGAACCATGAAGGGTTGGAGGCCGCCGCACAAGGTCACTCTTTGAATTGGGGACCGACTGAAAAATAGGCAAACGCAAAGCCCGACGCGGAGAGGGCCGCTCCAGATCGCCACGACGGCAGCTCGCAAGCGCCGCGCATACCCTCGCAATGGCCGACAACCGGATTCGTCGCCGGAATGGATGCAATGCACCGCGGCTCCTGCGCTTTGCATCCGAAAGACCGCGGCCGGACCAGGGAGTCCGCTGGGGTCGCGGCGCAGCGCCGTCAACTCTCGAGCCGCGCAACGTAATCGCTGACCGACCCGCCGACCGCGAGGCTCGTCTGTCCCTCCCCCCGGGACCGCTGCGCCGCATGCCAAAGCACCGCGCCGTCCTCGAGCTTGAGCGCGAATACATGCCCCATGGCACCCGCCAGAACCACATCGTCCGCGACGGTGACGCTGACCGGCTGCCCGTCGCAGGCCGACGCACCGGCCTTGTCGGCAAGCGTCTGCGTCCAGATCAAGCGACCCGTTGCCCCGTCGAGCAGATGCACGCTCCCCGCGTGCCCCACGGCGACGACGCTGTCGCCGGCGAGTGCCGGCGCGAGCGGCACCTTGAGATCACCGATGCCGGTCATGGCCATGATCCGTGTCCTCCTGGCTAACGAAGATCAACACCAACCCGAAAGAGGCCGCAAAGCGGAATGCCGCCTCCTGTCCGTTCCACGTCTGCGACTGCCACATCTGGAACCACTCGCCGCCGATCACTAGGAAGCCGAAGAAGTAGAGCACGAATCCGGCAGCCAGACCGGCGGTCGCGAGCCCCTTGGCATCGTTGAACTGGCCCGCCGGCAAACGACGCGCCGCAAACAGCCGCCACGCTCCCAGGACGCACAGCGCTCCGACGGCAAGCTCCGAGGCGATGATGAGCGCATACGCGGCATGGTGAACCCACGCGTCGGGGATCGCCCGCCAGAGGAGCGCGTTGCCGGGAAACGTCGTGTCCATGGAGAGGACGTGCTGGACGAACGCGAAATTCGTCCCGTAGTCGAGGATGTTGTCGACGCCGACCAGCAGACCGAAGAGTCCAGCGGACAACGTGAGGACGGCCTTGGACAAGCGAGCGATCATCCCGCGACCTTGAATGCTGCGATCGCTCCTTGTCGCATGGATCAGGCCAACATGACAGCTTACGTGCCGAACGCAGAGTTCTCCCACCGGCGATCGGGAGCCACTCAACATTCGGCAGCGGACGAGAGAGCCTTAAAGAGCCTGATCTTTGTTTCCGGCCATCTGCGCGGGCGGCTTCGTGGGCACGACCGCGATGGCTTCCAGGGACCGGGCCATGAGGCGCCCGATACAGTCGTAGGCCCGGTCGTTGAGATGGAACAGATCCGGCGCGAGCAGCGTCGCGGCCGTGAACTGCGCGCTCGAGATCAGGTGCTGCATGATGCGGTAGCGTTGCACCACGGGCACTTTGAGGTCCGTCGCGATCTCGCGCATGGCGTCGAGGTACAACGGCCCGTCCTTGAGCTTTTTGAAGCTCGGATAGTACTGCTGGTCGACGAGCAGCACATCCGCGCCGAGCGCACGCAGCCGCTCGACGCCCTGGCGGAGCTGTTGCTTGTAGTCGGCGATCGGCACGCCGCGAATGGCGTCGTTGACGCCGGTCTGCCAGAGCACGAGCTGCGGGTGCCGCGGCGCCACGTCCTTGTCGATGCGCGCCAGCATCTGTCGGGCAAGCTGCCCGCCGACGCCGGCATTGATGACCCGCACGTCGCTCTTCGGCCACGCGGCGCGAAGCTCCTGCTCGAGCCGTGCCGGATAGGTGTGCGCACGGCTCGTTGCTCCGGCTCCCCATGTGCTCGACGACCCGAGCGCGACGATCCGGATCGGCGCGTTGGAGTGAAAAGCCTCCAGGAGCTTGGGAAGGGGTTGCTGCAGCGTCAGTAGCTCAGCCGGCACCGTGCAGTCGGCGGCGGCCGCCGGCCCGACGCAGGCGAAGCTGGCCACCGAAACGGTAACGACGAAGCCTAGGAGGCGAGCGCCTGCGCGGGAGAAGGATCCCGTTGCGGAACGCGGGTCAGATCTTTGCGACGAGACATCTGCCATGCAGTCACACTCATGATCGCGATGCCGCCGACGTTGACGATCAGCATCATCATCTGATTGGAACCAAATTGTGTAAGCGCTATCCAACCAAAAAATGACAGGAGTGTGCCAAGGGAAAAGATTTCAAGGGAGTGTTTGCCGCAGGTTTGCACAACATTTGCCCACGGACGCTTGAGCCACGCCGCCTGAGCCGGGACCAGGGCCGCGACAAAATAGGCCAGCGCCAGCACGTGGAGCAGGCGCCACCCCGAAAGATCATGCTTGCTCATAGGGTCGAGGAGGTCGCGCGGCAGAAGCCGGCCGTCCGGAAGCCACGAGACCGCCACCGACGGCGCAACCACGATGAACGCAAACAACAGGTAGGCGCCGGCCGGGATGAGCAGCGCCGACCGCGGCGGCAACTGCACGCCCCGCCGTACGAGGACCGAGGCCGCAGCGCCCACGGTAAACAGGAGCTGCCACGCGAAAGGATTGAAGAACCACCCCGAGTTGCGGTGATGGGTGGGCAGGTTCAAACCGGCAACGTTGGCGACCAGCCAGATGCCGACCGACACCGCGAGCGCCAGCACGACGCTCCGTTTGAGCAGGAACAGCGCCACCGGCAGCCAGAACATCAGCACGACGTACATCGGAAGGATGTTCATCTGGTTGGGCTGGTAGAACAGCACCATCGCCGTTCCGAGCGTCCGCAGGGGATCTTTGCTCAGCTCGGCAAGGGCGATGTTGTTGACGTAAGCCGGATACTGAAACAGGCGCGCGGCGGCATAGAGCAGGATCGCCGACGCGATGAAAATGCCGATATGCCAGACGTAGATCTCGCTCGCGCGCCGGCTCGCGCGCTGGAAGGCACCGCGGAAATCGCCGCGCTCGCTCATCGACCAGTAGGCGAGCCCCGCCGAATATCCGGCCAGCAGCACGAACACCTCGCTGGCGTCCGAGAAGCCGAAATTCTGCAGCGTCGCACGCGCCCAGCTGTTGTCCGGGATGTGATCGACGAAGATGAAGATGAGGGCGAGGCCGCGGAAAAAATCGATCCGCAGGTCCCTCTCTTTCCGGCCTGGGCTACTCATGCGCCTGACGATCGCGTTGTTGACATGAATGCACCCTGAATGAGCGGCATCCGCTCGCATAAACCCCAAACACGGGCGTTTAGTTTCAACCGCATCCTGCCTCGAAGCCAGAGAGACGAATCGTCACCGCCCCAATTCTGAGCGCACAAGAGCGGCAATTTGGAGATCAACGTCCGCATTCGCTCCATCGGCGATCAGCCAGGCCGCCGAAAGCCCGCAATAAGCCAGGACCCATCGGAGGAGCCGCCGCCTGTCGAGGCCAGCTCGTTCGGCCACGATGTCGAGCCGGCGCCGGAAGCGCTCGGGCAGGACCGCCACCGGCCGCGCGGGATCGTCCATGTCGGGGTTGCAGAACAGGTTGGCATAGTCGAACCCGCGCTCGCCGGCGATCCGGTTGGGATCGATCGCGAGCCATCCGCGCGGACCGAAGTCCAGGATATTGCCGTGGTGAAGGTCGCCATGCAGGACGCCGAAATCCTGCGGTTCCGAAAGCAGCGCCCGTGCCGCCGTGGCGGCATCGGCAAAGACACCCCCATGGGTTGTAGCAGCGGGCCAGAGCGCGTCGAACCATTGCGCGAGCGGCACGAGGTCGGGCAGCGGCTTGCCGCGCGGCGCGTGCAGCACCGCCGCCACGTCGCAGATGATGCGGGTCGCCTCGTCGTCCCGGCCGTTGCGCGCATAGTCCGCGAGCGAGCGCGTCCCTTGAGCCCGCTCCAGCAGCAGCGCGTCGTCGTCCATGGCGAGCACGCGGGCCGCGCCCGTTCCATCCCACCAGCGCATCAGGACGCCCCCGTCCTTCGCTTCGGGATGGGTGGCGATGCGGAGCATGGCGGCGTCGCCGCCCCGGCGGACGGGAAGCAGCCGGGCCGCGGGCGTGACGATGGCAGCACCGTCGGGCACGAGATCCCAGCGCGCAAGATAGGCGTCAAACATGGAACATCACGGGCCGGGGCCCCCACCGCGGGCCGGACCAGGAAGAGGCGGCGCCGGGGCTGCTTCGCCGCAAGGACAGAAGCCGCCTGTCCGCTACACGACCTGCGTCACCCGCTGGCTGTCGAGCCACTTGGCGATCACGGTGCGGTCGTGGAACTCGATCGCACCGCAGTTCTGGCAAACGATCATCAGCACGTTGGGCGTCGAGCTGGATGAGCAATCCGCCGTGGCGCCGCGCTGACAGGAGATCGTATGAACGTCGAGATCGCATTTGGAACGGAACCGCCCGCACACGGCGCAGCTCGTAAGATGTTTGCCGAACAGGAACTTGTCCACGTCGGCCTTGGTGATTTCGCGGCACTGGGTATCGGCCATCGCACCCACCTTTGAGTTGTCGTTTCCCCGAGTCTTATCCTTTTCCAACAAAGATAATCCGCGCACGCCCTTGGAGCAAGAAGCGCCACGCAGTTTCGCAGTGCAGCACAAGTATTGAATTGGAATCTCGAGGGGCAAAAACCGCCTAGTTCTCGCCCACGCGCTTGATCTCGGGGAGCGGGGTTTCGTCGGCGCTCTTGAGCGCAACGTTGGCGGCCCCGCCGTCGATCACGATCTCCGCCGACTTGATGCAGATCGGCATCCGGTTCGGCTTGAACGTCTGCTTGATCTCGAACATGCCGTCGTGATCGCGCACGGTGACGTTGGCCTGCCCCTGCGCCACCTTCTCAACCTCGACCTTGCCGCCGAGCTTGGCGAGGTCCGTCTGCTTGAGCCGGTAGCTCACGGCCCCCGCGCGAACCGTCTCCCGCACCAGGAAATACTTGCTCCCCGCCTTCGGCGTCATGTTGGCCTTGAACAGCTCGACGATCTTGTCCGCCACGTGGTCGTCGATCACCTCGCCCACCATGTCCTCGACCGTGATGTCGACCGTCATCGCCTTCTTGTAGTCGGCCGACGCCGAGGCCGTGAGACCGGGCACCACCTTCTGCAGCAGGTCCATGGACATGCCCGCGTTCGCCTGCTGCGTGTCGGTCAGCACATAGTTCGAGATCGGCACCTCGCGCTTGACGGTGCCGAGCGCGGCCAGCGCCGGATCGCCGGTGAAATCCTTGACGCGGAAGTAGGTCCCGTCCTTCTCCAGCCGGTAGATCGAGCCGGCCGGATCGAAGCCGTTGGGCACGAGGGGGCACTGGTAGCCCTTGGGCACGCCGGGCACGAACTGGGCCGTCAGGGTTTCGGCCGTCGGCTTGATCGACGCCGTAGAGAGGCCGGACATGAGATCCGAGCAACCGGTGATGAGCGCCGAGCACGAAAGCACGGCGATTCCGCGAAGGCATGCCTTCCCAACTGCGCGAAAACCGGTTCCCATCGCACCCTGCTCCCGTCCCCAAAACGGGCTGAGTGGTACCAGGGGCCGTCGAGGCTCACAATGAGGGGGGATCGATCTATCACCAACGGTTGCAAATCCGCCCACAGGCAAATGTTGGGAAACATGGGCGGCGTCAGCGCGCGGCGCGCCCCAGCCGATCGTTGTCTACGGCCACGCGCGGCAATTTCTGGAGCACCCGCGCCGCCCGCTTCTTGAACCAGATCACGATGCCGGTTGCCGACAGCAGGGCGACCACGAGCCCCATGAACGACAGGAACACGCGCCCCGGAATGCCGGCGATGCGGCCGGAGTGCAGAGGAAACTGAAGTTGCATGAAGATATCGGCCGCCGTCCCTTCCCAGGGCACGCGCCCGCCTTCGAGCGCGCCGGTCGCCCCGTCGAGGAACAACATCTTGACGCCCATCCCCGCCGAGCCGTGGTCATCGCCGGGATGGAAGAAGCTGATGGAATAGAGCCCGTGCTGGAGCCCATAGAACGCCCCGCCGGCGGGCTCGTCCCATCCGCGGCGCGCCGCCTCGGCGCGGGCGATCTCGACGGCCTGAGGGAATGCCAGCACGGGTTCGATCGGTTTGTTGAGCGCCGTCGGCGCACGATCGTCGAACGCGTCGGGCGTCAGGGTCGAGATGCGGCTCAGGATCGGTCGCACCACCTGATTATTGAGGTTCATCGAGATCGACGTGAAGGCGAGGATGAAGAGCGCGGCCCATAGCCAGAGTCCGAAGGCACGATGCAGGTCGAGGTTGCGCCGATACGCGCTTGCGCCGCGCTTGATCGACCAGGCAGGCTTCCAGCGCTGCCACCAGGTCCGCTGCGCGCCGCCCGCAGGATCGTCGCGCACGCTTCCGTTCACCCCCGTCCCGGCGCGGCGCGGAAGCGTCAGGTAGAAACCGACGAAGCAATCGAACATCCAGACGATGCCGACGACCCCCATGAACAACATGCCGAGATCGGTCACGCCCCAGAGATCGGGAATGTGCATCGAGTAATGAAGCTTATAGAGGAACGGCAGAATGTTCTCGCTATCGAGCGAGATGGCGCCCCAGAAGCGCCGGCCCGCAACCTCGCCGCTGACGGGATCGATGAACACCTGATTGTAGTCGACGTCGAACAGCTCTCCGGTCTTTGCATCGACGCGCGGCTCGACGAAGAGATCCGCGTTATGCCCCTCCTCGAACGAGAGCGTGAAATAGCTCACGCGGATCCTGGGGTCCGCTGCCTCGACACGGCGCACGAGCTCGAACGACGAAAGCGGCGCGCCCGTCGCCTTCGCATCGAAGAGGTGCGGATTGAGCCACTCGTCGAGCTCGTGATCCCAAGAGATGACGGCCCCCGTCAGTCCTGCAATGAACAGGAAGACGGCGATGAACAAGCCGGCCCAGCGATGAACGATCGTAAAAAGTCCGCGCATCCCGCTCCTAAGCTAGAATCTGTAAGTCAGGGCAGTCGTCACAGCGCGCCTGTTTCCAAGGAAACAATCACCGCGCGCGAGACAGGTCGACAGATATTCCTTGTCTTCGAGGTTCGTCCCATTGAGTGACCAGCGCCATTGGCCTGCGTCGTACGCAATCATGGCATCGACAAGTCCGACCGGCGGCGTTTTCAACTCATCGTAACCGTCCCAGGACGATCCGATATACCGGACGCCCGCGCCCACCGACCATCCCTTGAGCACCGGCTCGTCGAAGCTGTACATCGCCCAGAGCGACGCCATGTGCTCCGGCACGGATTCGACACGGAAGCCCTTCTGATCGCCGCCGGTATATTCGGCATCGGTAAACGAGTAGCCACCCACGATCTTGAGGTGTTCGGTCACGTTACCGACCGCCTCGATCTCGAAGCCGCGGATGCTGACTTCGCCCGACTGAATCGAGAACAACGGGTTCGGACCGCTGGCCAGCCGGTTGCTTTCGGTAATGTCATACACCGCACCGTTGAGCATGAAGCTGGTACCGGGTGGCTGATACTTGAAGCCAACCTCGTACATCTCGCCTTCCTGCGGATCGAACGCGCCGCCCCCTTCCTTGCGGCCGATCACGGGAACAAACGACTGTGCATAGCTGACGTAAGGCGTGAGCCCGAACGAGAACTCATACATGAGCCCCGCCCGGTACGTCGTCGCCTCGTTCCTTTGATCGACGGCATCGGATGAGCCTTCGTACGGATTGTCCGTCGTACTGTCCTGATGCAGCCAGTCATGCCGTGCGCCGAGCACAGCAATCCAGTTGCCGAGCTTGATCTGGTCCTGAACGTAAACGCCCGTCTGGTTGATGGTCTGATGGTCCACAAACTGGATGGGAATGGACGAAACGATATCGTAGCCGACGATATAGCCGTTGACATCGTACTGCGGGATGCCGAGCGTTTCGGGTTGCCCATAAACGGGATCGTAGACATTGAACGGGTTGAGCGAGATCGCTTCCCCAGACCGCTGGCTGGAGGTGAAATGACTGAAGTCCACGCCACCTACGACCTTGTGCCGGATCGCTCCCGTGTCAAATTTGGCTTCCAGGTTTGTGTCCGTGTTCCATTGCGACGTATCGGCAATCCCCTCGCCCTTGGCGCGTCGCATGGTTTCCATCTGGGGATCCGAATACGGGAAATAGGGATCAACGAGCTCCTGGCCGTAGAAGAACGCCGGATAATATGTGTCGTAGACATTGTGGACGTCCGTGTAGCGTACGTTGCTCCTGAGCCGGAACGTTTCATCAAACTTGTGATCGACGAACAGCGATCCACTCTTCACGTCGGTATCGTAGCGATCGAACCCCGGCTCTCCGACGAAGCGATCAAACGGAATGATGCCGCTTGGACCGGGGAACCGCGTGCCGACATGCGGCAGGAACTGCTGCGTCGAGCCCGAGTCGTCGTTCTGGAAATGCCCGAGCAGTGTAATGCTGGTACCGGCAACGGGCTTGTAGGTGATGGACGGCGACAGTGCCATATGATCGTTGGGGACATAGTCCACTTGCGTGTCGGCATCGCGCAGCGCGCCGACCAGCCGATACGTCCACTTGCCGTCCTCCGTCAGCTTGCCGGTCATGTCTGTTTTGACCGTCATCCAGTCGAATGAGCCGTACTCGACCGTGACCTCGCGATAGTCTTCCTCTTGCGGCCGCTTCGAAACTGAGTTCACGATCCCGCCGACCGGAGCCTGGCCGTAGAGAACGGACGGCGGCCCGCGCAGCACCTCGATGCGTTCCATGAAGTAGGGATCGATCTTGTAGGTGTAGACGTAGTAATTGAAAGTCCGCTTCAGACCGTCGAGGAATTCGGCCGCTTCCGTGCCGCGAACGAAAGACGAGTCGGCGCGGCTGTCGAAGCCATACCCGTCAGCAATGACACCCGGTACATAGCGGAGCGCTTCCTGGTAGGTTTGCGCCCCCTGATCGCGGATCTGCTGAGCGCCGACGACGGACACGGACTGCGGGATCTCGCGCAACGGCGTGTCGCTCTTGGAACCCGTCGTCGTCTGGGTTGCGACGTACCCGTTCTTGAGCGGACCGGTCCCGCTTTCGGTCTGAGGCTCCCGTGAATCCGTTGCGCTCGACGGCTGCTGCTGCGCCGTCGTTGCGGGCGCCTTTTTCGTCTGAGATGCTTTCTTCTTCGGGGCCGTCTTCTTGGCCGTCGTCTCGACGCTGATCTTGGGAAGCTCGACAGCATCCGCCGGCGGAGGAGCGGGCTCGGTCTGACTCGCCGCGTCCTGCGCGAAGGCGCCGGGCGCGGCGCCTACCGCGCAGACGAGAGCGCCGACCAGGAAACGGACTGTAAAAGGGAGATGCCTCACCATGCCATGGCCCCTGAGATCGTGACCGCCTCCAGGGATTGGCTCCGGAAGCGTCACAACGGATGCTGGCTGGCTTGCGACGAGGCAGGCCCTCAGTCGCTGGCTGGCTGATTTTCCAACATGAATAACAACGACGGCTGATTTTGTATACCTAGGGGGTACACTATAGGGTGCATGAGGGGCACGGTGTATCTGAAATACACCGCCTGATGATCCTTGCTTTCGCCATAGACTGACCGCATATAGCGCTGGCCGGTGCGCTCCGAGGTGGACGTACCCTCACGAAGACTGAATGAGAGAGCGTGCCACCGGCCGTTTTGCCTTATTCCTGATTGACTGAGATCCCGGACGTACGGCGTGCCGTCCGGGACTGGCTGAGCTTTTTTGCACGCAAGAAGGAAACTGACACATGGATCGCATCACGGGCACCGTGAAGTTCTTCAACACCGCGAAGGGCTTCGGCTTCATCCAGCCCGAGGACGGATCGAAGGACGTCTTCATCCACATCTCTGCGCTCGAGCGCGCCGGCATCAACGGCATCTACGAGGGCGACAAGCTCTCGTTCGTGCTCGAGGATGACCGCAAGGGCCGCGGCAAGCAGGCCGGCCAGGTCCAGCTCGTCTAATACGCGCGATAAGGATCCGCTCGGATCTCGAAGCCGCCGGTCCCTGCCGGCGGCTTTTCTATTGCGTCCGGCGCGCAAGCCAGACGGTGTGCCCGCCGCAGTCCGGGTCCTCGGCCACGTGCTCGAGAACCTCGAAGCCGTTGTCCGCGAGCAGGCCGCGATACGCGTCGGGACTAAGGCTCGCATGATACAGCGGCTCGTCCTGGAAGCGGCCGATGGCCTCGCCGTCGGACGGCCCGCTCGTGAACAGCAGCGCTGCCCCCGGCGCAGCGTGGGAACGGAACAGCGGAAACATCGCGCGCTGGTCGTCGCCCGTCAGGTGGAAGAAACTGTCCCACGCGACAATTCCGTCGAAGCGGGCGCCGAGATCGAGCCGCCGCATATCGCCGACGATCCAGTCGTGATCCGGAAAGCGCCGCCTGCAGAGCCCGATCAACGACGGCGCGGAATCGACGCCGGTTAAACGGTGACCGCACGCGATCAGATGACGCGCGATAGGCTCGCCCGAGCCGCAACCGAGATCGAGGAGCGAGACCCCAGGCCCGGTCACCGCCTGGAACCGGTCGAGCCAGGTTCGCTCGAAAAGCGACCGGCCGCGCTCACGGTCCCAGGCCTGCGCGTGGCGCTCGTAGAGGTCGATGATCTGAGCGGATGACGGGTGCATACGGGAAGTCTCCGGGATGTAGCCGCACCACGCAAGCCCTGCGGCGACGCCGCGCCCGGCGCGTCCTTGACTTGGCATCCGCAACATGAGACAAGCCGCGCAACGCTCGTAGGAATCGAGCGTCTTCCGGCGCTCCAGCCGCGTGAAGGGACAAGTCTCGGGCCCAATTGATAAGCCCTATTCGTCCCCCTGTTGAGCGCCCTGAAACACTCCCCATCCGACAGCCCAGGCCACGCGGGGCGTCATCGAAGTGAAGCTTGCCCCTGCCATAAGCGGCGCGGGCTGCTTGCCGCTACGCGGCTTTCCAAGAAAGATCGTCCTTTGACATCATTTACCGAACTTCGCCTCGCCGAGCCGATTCTGAAGGCCCTCGACGGCGAAGGCTACCAGACCCCCACGCCGATCCAGGCCAAGGCGATCCCGCCGGTCATGGAGGGGCGCAACCTCCTCGGCATCGCGCAGACCGGCACCGGCAAGACGGCTGCCTTCGCGCTTCCGATCCTGCACCGGCTTGCCGCCGACCGCCGCCCGGCCCCGCGCAAGGGGTGCCGCGTGCTCGTCCTCTCGCCCACGCGTGAGCTCTGCTCGCAGATCGGCGACAGCTTCCGCGCCTACGGCCGTCACCTCGGCATCACGGTCGCCGTCGTCTTCGGCGGCGTCGCCCATCGCCCGCAGATCCAGGCGCTCGCACGCGGGGTCGACGTTCTCGTGGCGGCGCCCGGCCGCCTGCTCGACCTGATGGAGCAGCGCTGCGCCGACCTGTCCGGCACCGAGATCTTCGTCCTCGACGAGGCCGACCAGATGCTCGACCTCGGCTTCGTGAAGCCGATCCGCCGCATCGTCTCGCACCTGTCTCACCGCCGCCAGAACCTGTTCTTCTCGGCCACCATGCCGAAGGAGATTGCGGGCCTGGCCGATGAGTTGCTGAACAACCCCGTCAAGGTGTCGGTCGCGCCGGTCGCCACCACCGCCGAGCGCGTGCGCCAGCGCGTAATCCACATCGAGACGGGCAAGAAGCGCGCGCTTCTTGCCCAGCTCCTAGCCGATCCTGAGATGACGCGAACCCTCGTGTTCACGCGCACCAAACGCGGCGCGGACCGCGTCGCCCGCCATCTCGAGGGCGCCGGCATGAAGGCCGCCGCCATCCACGGCAACAAGAGCCAGCGCCAGCGCGAGATCGCGCTCGAGGACTTCAAGCAATCGCGCATCAACGTCCTGGTCGCGACCGACATCGCCGCCCGCGGCATCGACATCGATCTCGTCACGCACGTCATCAACTACGAGCTGCCCGAGGTTCCCGAGGCTTACGTGCATCGCATCGGTCGCACGGCGCGCGCCGGTGCCTCCGGCATCGCCATCTCGCTCTGCGACGCCGAGGAGCGCGACCAGCTCCGGGCCATCGAGCGTCTCACGCGCCAGCAGATCCCGCACGAGGACCGCCGCAACGACCCCTCGATCGTTGCTGACAAGACGCCCCCGCGCCGCGACGACGGCCAGCCGACGGGCAACGCCCATCGCGGCCATCGCCGTGAGGGCGCCGCCCGCCGCGGCGACCGCGACCATCGCCGCGCCCAGACGCCTCGCGGCCACGACCGCGGCCGTGATGGCGCGCACGCCGACACCCGCAACGGCGAGCGCCGCGACAACGCCGATCGAGCCCGTGAACCGAACGGTCAACGGCAGCGTAACGGTCACCACGACCGCCCCAGCGGCAACGAGCATCGCCCGCGTGAAGCCCGCCAGAATGATCGCAGCCGCGGCAACGACGGCGAGGGCTCGCTGCACGGCGTCGCGTTCCTCGCGCGCCCGGCTCACGCCGCCGGAGCACGACGGGAGGGTGATCGCGCCGAGAAGCACGGGCGCCCGCACGACGGCGACCGCTCGGGTCATCATCACGGGCGGAACCACCATCGTGGCCCCGCCCACACCGCCGCCGGCGGACACGACCGGCCGCGGCGTTCAGGCTTCGATCGCGTCCACCAAGGCCAGGGCGGCTCACACCGCCACGACCGCGACGCCGGATGACCTGAAAGCGGAGCTGCACGCCGCAGCTCCGCACATCACAGATGCGATCTGAAATTGGCCGCGGCGCCGGGCGCGAGCCCGCGGGCGGCGACTGTTACGGAATGGAGGACCAATGGCGCGTAAGAAACCCAATCCGAAAGCCGCATTCGTGC
>JAFKKW010000054.1:0-1289 GCA_017304275.1 Hyphomicrobiales bacterium
CGAAGAGACTAAGCATCGTCCCACTTCATAACCGGAGACATTCGTCATGCGCAAACTCACCAAATCATTGCTCGGCGCCTCTGTTGCCCTTCCGCTGGCTTTGGCCGCCACGGTTCCGGCCGCGCGCGCGGCTTGTGGACCATGCGGAGCCAAAATTCAAAACCCCTGCGGCGCGGCAAAGAAGGCTGCCTGCAATCCATGCGTGGCCAAGAAACCGGAAAGCGCATGCAATCCGTGTGCGGCTAAAAAGGCTGCAGCTCCCTGCAATCCCTGCGCGGCCCATAAATAGGTCAAATTTCGCGAGCGATGAGCGGAATGCAGGGCCGTACCGCATGATCGCCCCATCGGCCTGCGTCCGCTGAAGACCGCCAGCCCCGCGCGGTCCATTTGCCGCGAAGTCCCGCGCCCCATCCGGCGTGCGACTAGCAGGAAGCCCGCCACGCCAATCTACCCCGATGGAAGCGGGCTTCCTGCGAAACCGGTCGTCAAACTGTGAAGCATCCAAAAGCATCTCGATGGCCGGCGGTACCCAGCTATGCGAGTGTGCCACTCATGAGAAAGTCCCAATTCATGACCGCCTGCCATGTTGCTCTGAGATGCGTTCGTAGGGCGGCCGCCTTAGGTCTGGTGTTAAGCGTTCTCTCAAGTGCCGCCGCCATAGCTGTTGAGCCCGCCGAGCTTCTTGGGCGTGGCACGCCCAAAAGCTTGGTTGCAGTCGATCATCAAGCATGGGACGACCTGCTCAAACGGTTCGTCAAACCCTCTCCTGATGGCATCAACCGTGTGGACTATGCCGGCTTCAAGGCAGGGGGTCACAAAGAGCTGAAGCTCTACATACGATCACTTGAGATCATCGATCCGGCGGCGCTCGATCGAAAGGAACAATTCGCGTTTCTGGCAAATCTTTACAACGCGAAGACTATCGACATCGTGCTCGATCACTATCCAGTTGCGTCCATCAAAGACATCTCTCTTGGCGGCGGTCTCTTCGCGGCACTCACCGGCGGGCCGTGGAAAGCCAAAGTGCTGACCCTGGGTGGTGCTTCGCTCAGCCTGGATGACATCGAACACGGTATGCTTCGCCCGGTGTTCAACGACCCGCGTGTCCACTATGCTGTCAATTGTGCGTCGATTGGCTGTCCCAACCTGCAAGATGCGGCCTTCACCGGCGCGGCGCTCGATGCACAGCTGGATGCCGCTGCACGAGATTACGTGAACAACGCGCGTGGAGCATCGATCGCGGACGGGATGCTTATCGTTTCATCGATCTACAGTTGGTTCAAAGCGGA
>JAFKKW010000054.1:1296-3665 GCA_017304275.1 Hyphomicrobiales bacterium
GCGTCATTCGCCACCTCAGGACCTATGCAGCGCCACCTAAAGCCGCTGAACTCAAAGCGATATCCAGCATCAGCAGCCATGCCTATGATTGGCGTCTCAACGACACGAAACACTGAGCGTCTGGCTAGCATTAGCGCCTGTGGGTTGGCTTTGCTCTCGCTCGTGACCGCTGCCTTCGCCGACGCGGATGTGCGTGTGTTGGCCGATCCGGTTCAGATGCTGGCAACGGCACGCCGTGTCGCGTTTTACGGCCAGCATAGCTATGCGCTGGAACAAGGCCCTCATGGGCCCGTGCTACGCAGCACTCCACAATTGTCGGCGTCCGGGCTGTACCAAGATTTGCAGATCGACGGTCGCTCGCTGCGCAAGGTGAGCTGGACATGGCGGGTGGATGACCTTCAATCCAGCGCGGATATTCGCGAGCTGGACCGCGAGGATGTCGGCGCGGCTCTGTTTTTCGTCTTTGGAGAGCCGTCGTTTCTAAATCGAGATGTGCCAACGCTGGCCTATGTCTGGACGTCGAGCCCTGTCGCCAACGGCACGGCGCTTCCTTCCCTGCGCCTTCCTTCGCTCCGGTATGTTCAACTCCGAGGTCGAGCCGATGCCGGCGCCTGGTGCTCCGAGCGGCGCGACATTGCGTCGGATTTCAGGTCCGCCTTCGGTCGGGATCCGCCCGAACTGCGCTATGTCGCCTTTTTCAATGACAACGATCAGACCGGTGAAGCCACTTCGGCGCTCTTCGGGCCGGTCGAGGCATCGCCATAGGGTATGCCCTGCCGTGCGCTTGCCCAAGTCAATCGGCGATAATCGAATCCGGCCTCGATGGTCGGTTTGATGACCTGAAAATAGGGCGAGAGATCGAAATCACGCGGCACAAACAGGCTGTGATGCCGGATGTGAAGAATTTCGTTGGTCTCTCCATCCTGGTCCGGTCGCGACATGCACTCAACGCGGGGCAGGATTGGATAACGGATCGACTGAAATGCCTGGGCGATCAGCGTCGAGCAAATAACGCGCGTCGGCTCTCCAGAGCCAAGCGACAGCATCCGGCGTCTCCACCTTACGGGCACGGGCGGTGTCGGCAACAGGTAGCGCGCCAGATCAACGATATTGCGCAAGTCATAGCTGTTCCCGATGCGGGCAACGGCGAATGCGACAACCGCGTGTTTGTCCGAGGCTGTCAAGCCAACCGGCCGACAGATGCGTGTGTTGAATGATGCGTACTTGGCCAGCGGTACGGCCACGACCCCGTCGCTCAGGTCAGCCTCAACCAAGACGCGATCACAGCCGGGCCCAAGCGCATCGCCGATGTAGATGGCCGCATGCGACCATGTCGACTGGGTGAGATACTTGATCGCGGTCGAGACACGTTGGTTCCCCTCAACCAGCACGACGTCGCAGGGCTGCAACACGTTCCGCAACGAATTGGGGTCGGAGGGAATGCACGGCGTGTCGTCGCGCAGGGGTTGGCCGAGGCGTGCGGTAATGAAGCGACCGATTGCTTCTCGTAGAGTGTCGAGCCTAGCCATTTGCACTCCTCGCGACGTTCCTTGCAAAGGTCGCTCTGCTACTGCATTTCGCAAAATGTCCGCAGGAAGTTACATACGAAGAAACATATTGTTCCCCACTATTTCAGCAATATTTCGCTAACCACAAGCAGCTCAGTGTCCTCCCGTCGCGTCTATATTCAAAAGGAGGACTGACCACATGATCTCTGCTATTTCACACGCACCCGCCCACCACGCGCAGCAGGCAAGTGCAGCTGCCCAGACATCTGCCGCGTCGTCGGTGAAAAATTCTGCCCCTGCGAGCCGTGAAGCGCCGACATCCGCGACCAGTGCGGATACACCCTCCGTCTCCGCTGCCGGTTCGGCCGCGCAGCGCAGCAGTTCGGCTGTTGTCGCCGCGCTGAATGCGCTTTCTAAGGGCTAAACGCCGGTGCGCACACGCTATGTCAAGAACTTGTGCCCGGTACTTGTCTTTGCGATGCCTGATGGGCCGAGAGCCGGCAACGCCGGCTCCCGGTTCTTTTCAATAATGTTGGGCTCTAGAGGCCGCCAAGGATGCCGTGCGTTGTCACAATCCCGCCACTGCGGGTGAGATCGCGAAGCAGCTTATCGTCAGTCATGGCGTTGGCGCCGGCGAGGCCGGCGAACGCCGACAGAACGGCGGCAAAAAGAACCAGTTTTGAACGGATACTCATTTGTATTTCCTCCACAGAGGATTGCACCGGCCGTCGCTGGGAAATGCCGAATTTCGCTACTCGCCAGCCGACCTACTGCTGATATCTTCGGCAAGCTGGCCAGATGGGTTACGCCCCCGCTCCCAAATAGCCACAGGAACGCCGGTCTCCTTCTCCGCCATCTTTC
>JAFKKW010000055.1 GCA_017304275.1 Hyphomicrobiales bacterium
TCGCCGCCAGCGGCGATGAGGTCGCGGCCGGCGCCCCCGCGCCGTCGGACTGGGAGCGCCTGGCGCGTCTCTCCGACGGCAGCGTGCGCCGCCTGCTGTCGCTCCATGCCGCCAAGGGCGTCGTTCTTTACGACCGCATCTCCGCCATATTGAACGGCCTGCCGTCGCTCGATTGGACGTCCCTGCACGCGCTGGGCGATGAGCTGGCAAGCCCGGCCGCCGAGCAGCGCTACGAGCTCTTTTTCGAGCTTCTGATGGGCACCGTCGCCCGCCTCGTGGATGCCGAGGCCCGCGGCACGGGCGATCCCGCCGAAACGGCGCTTGCAGCGCGCCTGATCGGCCCCGGGCGCCTTGCCACCTGGGCCGGCTTGTGGGAAAGAGTGGCCGCGGACAAGGCCGAGACAGCCCAGCTGAACCTCGACCGCAAGGCCCTGATCCTCGACGTCTTCTCCCGTCTGGAGCAGGCGTCGCGTTCCTAGACGTCTTTCTCGGAAGCTCGCGCAAAAATGGCCCGGTTCAAGAGAGCGCCGATCCACGACGCCCGAATGTGACGGGACGTATCCCCGCGCCCGTCCGGCGATGAATCCTGATCGTCTGCTCCCTAGCGAGGTCTCCGAAAGCACGCCATGAGCGACCGCCAGAAATTCTACATCACGACGGCCATCTCCTATCCGAACGGCGTGCCCCATATCGGCCACGCCTACGAGGCCATCGCCACCGATGCCATCGCCCGCTTCGAGCGCCTCGACGGCCGCGACGTCTTCTTCCTGACCGGCACCGACGAGCACGGTCTCAAGATGAAGCAGACGGCGGTGAAGGAGGGGCTTACCCCGCGCGCGCTCGCCGACCGCAACGCCGCCCGCTTCATCGAGATGGCGGCGACGCTCGGCCTCTCCAACGACGATTTCATCCGCACCACCGAGCCGCGCCACTACGAGGCCTGCGCCGAGATCTGGCGGCGCATGGAGAAAGCCGGCGACATCTTCAAGAAGAAGTACGGCGGCTGGTACTCGGTGCGCGACGAGACCTACTACAAGGAGAGCGAGACCGAGGTCCGCGACGGCCAGCGCTTCGCCACGCCGACCGGCACGCCTGTCGAATGGACCGAGGAGGAGACGTATTTCTTCCGGCTCTCCAAATACGAGAAGCCTTTGCTCGATCTCTACGAGGCGAACCCGGACTTCATCCTGCCGGTCGAGCGCAGGAACGAGGTCGTGAGCTTCGTCAAGAGCGGCCTCGAGGATCTTTCGATCTCGCGCTCGACGCTCGACTGGGGCATCCCGGTTCCCGACGCGCCGGGCCATGTCATGTACGTCTGGGTCGACGCGCTGACCAACTATGTGACGGCCACGGGTCTCCTCAACACGCCGAAGGGCGATCGCGCCGACTTCTGGCCGGCCGACGTGCACGTCATCGGCAAGGACATCGTGCGCTTCCACGCCGTCTATTGGCCCGCGTTCCTGATGTCGGCCGGGATCGAATTGCCGAAGCGCATCTTCTCGCACGGCTTCGTGCTGAACAAAGGCGAGAAGATATCGAAGTCGGTCGGCAACGTCGTCGATCCGTTCGATCTCGTGCGCGCCTACGGCCGCGATCAGGTGCGCTATTTCTTCCTGCGCGAGGTGGCGTTCGGCCACGACGGCAACTATTCGCCGGAAGCCATCGCCAACCGTATCAACGCCGACCTTGCCAACAACCTCGGCAACCTCGCCCAGCGTTCGCTGTCGATGATCTACAAGAACTGCGACGGCAGGATACCGGAGCCGGGCGACTTCACGGCCGAGGACGAGGCGATCCTCGCCGCAACGGACGCGCTCTACGCGGAAGCGCGCGCGGCCATGGATAAGCAGGCGGTCACGCGCTACCTCGATGCCGTATGGGCCGTGATCGCCGACGCCAACCGCTATTTCGCCGCCGAGGAGCCTTGGGCGAAGAAGAAGACCGACCCCAAGCGCATGGAGACCATCCTCTATGTGACGGCCGAGATCGTGCGCCAGTTCGCCATTTTGGCGCAGCCCGTGATGCCGGATCTGGCGGCCAAGCTGCTCGATCTTATATTGCCGGGTGACGCCGAGAGCCGCAGCTTTGCGAAGCTCGGCGCGGCAGGCCGTCTAGTTCCGGGAACCGCGATCCCAGAGCCGCAAGGCGTCTTCCCGCGCTACGTCGATCCGGAGGAGCAGCAGAAACAGCAACCGCCACCGAAGCAGAAGAAGGGCGGCAAAACCGAGAAGACCTAGATGTAGGAATCCCCTCTCCCCATTGAAGTGCAGACAATGGGGAGAGGGAGGGAGTGCAAATGCTCGTTGATCATCACTGCCACCTGGACTTCCCGGAGTTCGCAAGCGACCTCGCGGG
>JAFKKW010000202.1 GCA_017304275.1 Hyphomicrobiales bacterium
TGCTACTGGTCACCGCTGTTCAATCGCTGCGAGCGGTTGATCGTCGGCACGCGGCTCGGCAGAGCCAACCTCAACCCGTTGGGCTGCAACGGCCTCGCAGAGAGCGCGTGCAAGGCCCGCTCCGACTGCCTTTGGATCCTCAACGGGTGCATGAAGGATCTGCTGAAGAAGCCGGCGGGAGAGTAGGTCGCCCCCTCAAGCGAATGGTGCCCCTGGCCCGACTCGAACGGGCACGTCATTGCTGACAACAGATTTTGAGTCTGCCGCGTCTACCGATTCCGCCACAGAGGCAATGGGAAGCGAACGGGAACGAGCGCGCACTATACCGGCGGGCCTTGCCCAGTCAACGCGCGCCGAAACGCCGCTATTTCCAGGAGTAGGTGACGCGGCCGGTGCCGTGCACGTGCTCGGCCACCTCGACGTGGTCGCCCACGTGCGGGTCGGTCGTCTTCAGCGCCATGACGTGGACGACTGGGCCCTTGTCGAGCTTCACGTCGACGGCGAGCCCTTCCTCGATGGCCTTGGTGGACTTGGCGAAGAGCGGCGCGATGGCGGCGACGACGCCCGGCTCACGGTGCGTCTCGACGGTGGCGTCGAGCCCGGTCGCCCAGAAACCGGCAGCCATCAGACCCACGATCCCGAGGCCCGCAGCCGCCCATCTGGCCTTCTGCCATCTCAACCGGCTATCCAAGCGGCGCCGTGTTTCCTCGCGCATGTTCCGTCGTATCCCTGCGGCTCTGCTCGCTCGCGGCGACCGTCCGCCGCGCTTCACGTCCGGGCGCGTATATAGCTTGCGCCGAGCCGCTTGCGAAGATGGTGTTTGAGGGGCGCTCGCCAGAACCGTTCCGGACGCACTCTAAGGATGCGATACCGGCGTCGCGGTCATCGTGTCCGGCCCGGAGATGATCGCGCTCGGGCCATCCCATTCATAAACCGTCAGATAGTCGAAGAGCATGGCGCGCTGGCGCAGCGTGACGCGGTCTCCGATCCCCGGCAGGGCGGGCGCGGTGTTACCGACGCGGACGAACGCGCCGTTGTCGAGCTTCACCTCGATAAACGGGTAGGTCTGGCCGGTGTCACCGTTCAAGCGCCAGTCTGCGCTCTGCACCGTGCCGGCAACCTGGCGCGCATGATGCGAGGTCGCGTGACCTGCCAACAAACCCGCGATCATGAGCGCGAGCAAGGCAAGTGCCGTACCCCAGCCCACGTAGCCGTTGGTCCAAATGCGGTCCGGACGCTGTTGCGTTTCCCCTCGCATGACCCCTCCCCAGAGCATTTTTCAGAGTCGCGATGCTCTTAAATTCGGGTCGTCCCCATACGTTCCAACGTGCGCCAGATTCGTGTTCAAAATCTGACTCACGGCGCAGGTATTTATGCTCGCAAGAAGCCGAAGCTCAGGCGGCTTTCTCCTGGCCTTCGACGAGGCGGACGATGTCGGCCATGATGTCGTTCAACTGGAAGTCCTTCGGCGTGTAGACGGCGGCGACGCCGAAGGCCTTGAGCTTCGCCGCGTCCTCCGGCGGGATGATGCCGCCGACGACGACCGGCACGTCGGTGAGCCCTTCCTTGCGCATGCGATCCATCACCTCGCCGACCAGCGGCAGGTGGGAGCCCGACAGGATCGACAGGCCGACGACGTGGACGCTTTCGTCAACGGCTGCGCGAACGATCTGGGTCGGCGTCAAGCGGATGCCCTCGTAGACGACCTCCATGCCGACGTCGCGGGCGCGGACGGCGATCTGCTCGGCGCCGTTCGAGTGACCATCGAGGCCGGGCTTGCCGACCAGGAACTTGATGCGCCGGCCGAGCTTCGCGGAGGCAGCGTCGACCGCGGCGCGCACGCCGTCGAGCCCGGTGCCGGTGCGCTCGGGCGCGGCCTGGGCGACGCCGGTCGGGGCACGGTACTCGCCGAACACGCGACGCAACGTGGTGCCCCACTCACCCGTCGTGACGCCGGATTTGGCGCAGGCAATGGAGCTTTCCATGATGTTGCGGCCTTCCTTGGCGGCCGATTCCAGGTCCGCGAGGGCCTTCTCGACGGCCTTGGCGTTACGCGCGGCGCGCCAGGCCTTGAGACGCTCCACCTGCTCGGCCTCGACCGCCGGATCGACGACCATGATGGCACCTTCGCCCGCCGTCAGCGGCGAGGGCTCGGTCTCGGTCCAGCGGTTGACACCGACCACGACCATGTCGCCGGTCTCGATCTGGCGCAGGCGCGCGGAGTTGCTCTCGACAAGGCGGCGCTTCATGTAGTCGATGGCGGCGATGGCGCCGCCCATGCGCTCGATGGTGGCAAGCTCGTCCTTGGCCTGCGCCTTGAGCTGATCGACCTTGCGCTGAATCTCGGCCGACCCATCGAAGATGTCGCCGTAGTCGAGCAAGTCGGTTTCGTAAGCCAGGATCTGCTGCATGCGCAGCGACCACTGCTGATCCCAGGGGCGCGGAAGACCGAGCGCCTCGTTCCAGGCCGGGAGCTGGACGGCGCGGGCGCGCGCGTTTTTCGACAGCGTGACGGCGAGCGCCTCGATCAGGATGCGGTAGACGTTGTTCTCGGGCTGCGGCTCGGTGAGGCCCAAGCTGTTCACCTGGACGCCGTAGCGGAACATGCGGTTCTTGGCTTCCTTCACCGCATAGCGCTCGCGGGTGATGTCCTCCCACAGCTCCACGAACGCGCGCATCTTGCAGATCTCGGTGATGAAGCGCATGCCGGCGTTGACGAAGAACGAGACGCGGCCGACGACCTTTCCGAAATCCTCCTCCGGCACCTCACCCGAGGCCTTCACCGTGTCGAGCACGGCGAGCGCGGTCGCGAGTGCGTAGGAGAGCTCCTGCACCGGCGTCGCGCCTGCCTCCTGCAGATGGTAGGAGCAGACGTTGGTCGGGTTCCACTTCGGCACCTCCTTTTAGGAGAAGACGATGGTGTCCTTGATGAGCCGCAGCGAGGGCGCGGGCGGAAACACGTAGGTGCCGCGCGACAGGTATTCCTTGATGATGTCGTTCTGGATGGTGCCGGTGAGCTTGGTGCGCGGGGCGCCGGTCTCGTCGGCGGTGGCGATGTAGAGCGACAGCAGCCACGCCGCCGTCGCGTTGATCGTCATCGAGGTGTTCATCTGGTCGAGGGGAATACCCTCGAGCAGGCGACGCATGTCGCCGAGGTGGGACACAGGCACGCCCACCTTGCCGACCTCGCCTTTGGCCAGCTCGTGATCGGAATCGTAGCCGGTCTGGGTCGGCAGGTCGAAGGCGATCGAAAGGCCGGTCTGGCCCTTGGCCAGGTTCTTCCGGTAGAGCTCGTTCGACTTGGCGGCCGTGGAATGGCCGGCGTAGGTGCGAAACAGCCAGGGCTTGTCCCGCTCCGGGCCCTTGCCTGCCGCCCCGCCCGCCTTCTTCTCCGACATTCTCAGGTCCTCGCCCGCAAATAAATGGTCCCATAGCGTACCGGCCGCCGGGCGCAAGGCAAAAGTCTATAATTCGTCACGGGGACGGAGGCGGCGGCTCAGATCCGTAGCCGGCGGTCGAGAGGCACCCTGGCGCCGAGCGGGGTGCGGATGCGGAGCACGGCGTCGACAAGGCGTTTCAGCAGCACCATGACCAGGAGCGCGGCGACCATGCCGACCGTTGCGGCAACGGCGGCATCGACGGCCTTCTCGGTGCTGAAGACCATCCCCAAGGCGCTCGCGGTGTAGATCCCAGCCAAACCGCTCCAAGCCAGGACCGGCGCGAAAATGTAGGCCAGTCCCTTCACGGGCAGGGTTGCGTGCATGAGGACGAAAGCGGCGAGCGCGAGGGCGGCCACGATGGCGTAGCTCAGCCCGTCGGCCGTGACGATCCCGCCGATAACCGTGAAAATGGCGTCCAAGCTCATAGGTTTCCGCCTGCCTGCCGCGCTGCGATCCCCGTTTTTAGCGCTCTCCGATTAATCCTTCGTGTGGATTGCCGGGTGCCAGAACGCCCGTAGGAAGGCCAGTTCACAGTGTTCACCCGGGTCCCGGAGCGGTTCCGGCCGACCGATTTTTGACAAACTCTTTATTGCGGCGCGGAAAAGTGCTTGAAACGGAGGCCGAAAGGTACGGAGGGGCGCCTCGGGCGCGCTTTTCGGGCCTGAAAAGCGTTCGCGATGCGGGCAGTTTCGCGCATCTGAGCCGCAGGCCTCAAGCTATACCGCCGACCTTGGGGGAGCCTTCACATTCGCGTCAGGGAGAGACGAGAGCATGTCGAGCCAAAGCGCCGCAACCAAGAGCACCGCCACTCCGGCTGCGCCGTCCGTGGTTGAGGCCAAGAAAGACCTCTACGAAATCGGCGAGATTCCGCCGCTCGGCCATGTGCCGAAAAACATGTACGCGTGGGCCATCCGCGCGGAGCGTCACGGCGAGCCGGACAAGGCGATGCAGGTCGAGGTATTACCCACCTGGGAGCTGGACAGCCACGACGTTCTGGTCCTCGTGATGGCGGCCGGCGTCAACTACAACGGCGTCTGGGCCTCGCTCGGCACGCCGATCTCGCCCATCAACGACGTGCACAAGAACCCGTACCATGTGGCGGGCTCGGACGCGTCGGGCATCGTGTGGGCCGTCGGCTCCAAGGTGAAGCGGTGGAAGGTCGGCGACGAAGTCGTCATCCATTGCAACCAGGACGACGGCGACGACGAGGAGTGCAACGGCGGCGATCCGATGTTCTCCCCGTCGCAGCGCATCTGGGGCTATGAGACGCCCGACGGAAGCTTCGCGCAGTTCTGCCGCGTGCAGGATCGCCAGTTGCTCGAGCGTCCGAAGCATCTCACGTGGGAGGAGGCGGCGTGCTACACGCTGACGCTCGCCACCGCTTACCGCATGCTGTTCGGCCATCGCCCGCACGTGCTGCGTCCAGGGCACAACGTGCTGGTGTGGGGCGCCTCCGGCGGCCTCGGCTCGTTCGCGGTGCAGCTCTGTGCGACCTCCGGCGCAAATGCGATCGGTGTCGTCTCCGATGACGATAAGCGCGATTTCGTCATGCAGCTCGGCGCCAAGGGCGTCATCAACCGCAAGAACTTCAAGTGCTGGGGTCAACTGCCGAAGGTCGGCTCGCCCGAGTACAACGCCTGGCTCAAGGAGATGCGCAGCTTCGGCAAGGCGATCTGGGACATCACCGGCAAGGGCGTCAACGTCGACTGCGTTTTCGAGCATCCGGGCGAGTCGACGATTCCTGTCTCAGTGCAGGTCGTGAAGCGTGGCGGCATGGTCGTCATCTGCGCGGGCACGACAGGCTACAACCTGACCATGGACGCGCGGTATCTCTGGATGCATCAGAAGCGCGTGCAGGGCTCGCACTTCGCCAACCTGCAACAGGCGAGCCAGGCCAACAAGCTCGTGGTCGAGCGGCGCATCGATCCCTGCATGTCGGAAGTGTTCTCGTGGGCGCAGATCCCGAAAGCACACATGCGCATGATGAAGAACGAGCACAAGCCGGGCAACATGGCCGTGCTGGTGTCGGCGCCGACGACGGGTCTTCGGACGTTCGAGGACGTGCTGGAGGCAAGCCAGGCACGGTTCGGCGAGGCGTAAACTCACACCGGCGATCAATAGATCAGGAAAGCGCGGCAGAGATGCCGCGCTTTTTTCATTTCTTGCGCGCGAGGTCGGCGCAGCCGGCGGTGGCTTCGGGACCGGATTCGACGTAACAGGCGGCGATGCGGTCGGGACCGAGGATGCGGCCGTGGTTGTAGCCATGACTGTCGGAGGCGACCCAGGTGAAGGAAACATTATCCGGATAGATGACGCCGAAGAAGTTCTTGGTGCCGTCCGGGTATGTGAAATGACCGCGGAAACGGCGATCCTGCTGCTCCGTGATCTCGACGGTCTTCTCACCCCAGATCTTGTAGCCCTTCTTGTCGGAAACGGTCCGGTTCTCGCCGACCCAGGTGCCTACGAGATTGGGGATCGCCTTGTCGTCCTCGGCCACCGACGGGCCATAGCCGAGGCCGACCAGCGCGAGCGCGGCGGGCCATGGGGCAAGCTTGCGCGGACGACGCATCGGGGTCTCCTTCGACTCAGTGACTGCCGTTGGTGAGCTTCTTCAGCTCCATGATGCCGCGGTTCAGCTCGGCGCCGAGAAGAATGATGACCGCCGTGACTTGGAAAAAGATCATCGCGATCATGAGCTGCGAGAGGCCGGCATAGAAGCGCGCGTAGTTGCTGATGGAGAGATAGTAGGAATAGAAGGCCGCGATCGTAAGCCACAGCACGACCGAAAAGGCGACGCCCGGCCAGACGTCGGCGAGGCGGCGCTTGCCGGCCGCGAGCCAAAGATGAAAGGCGAGAAGCTGCGTGCCGATGACGGCGGCGCCGAGCGCGTAACGCACCGCCGGCGCCAGCCAGGTCGAATCGACAATGGACCTGACCAACGACGGCTCGACCCAAGAGGGCTCGAATCGCGCCGCGATCGCCGGCCCGACCACCACCGCCCAGGTCAGGACCAGCATCGACGCAGCGCTGATCAACACGAGAAGCATGCTGAAGGCGAGGCAGGCCGGATAGGATCGCGTTTCCTGAACGCGATAAGCGCCGTTGAGCGCCGTGCGAAGCGTCTCGACGGCGCTGGTCGCGAAAAACAGCGCGAGAAAACCGCCGAACGTCAGCAGGTCGACGCGGGTCTGGCCCATGATGGCGTCCACCTGGGGGGCCAGCGCCTCGGCCACGGCAGGGGGAAGGTTCTGGAACAGTTGCGCGACGGCTTCGGCCGCCAGCTCGGGCCCGCCGAACAACAGGCCCGCGAGGCCGCCGAGGAAGATGCAGAACGGGAACAGCGACACGACGAACGAGAAAGCCACTGCGCCCGCCATGGCGAAGCCCGAGTGCTCGTAGAGGCGGTAGATGGCAGCAAGCAGGGTCCGGTAACGCTTCATCGTCGAGCAATCTGGCGGCAGTTTGGGCTGTTGTCGAGCGGCGAGCCTAACCACCGCGGACGCGGAGGTCCATGTCCGAGAGGTCACGCCCTTCGTCAAACGGCCGTCGACCGTTAACGCTCCACGCGCATCCGTAAAAGCCCGCAGTGCCCGTACTTTCTGTCGCGCCGTGCGAGATGGTCTTGACGGCTGGCTCCGGAAATTTGCAGATGGCCCTTCGAACCGGCCCGAGGCATCGGGCCGCAGGAAAAAAATCCCTGAATACGCGGGTGAGCGAAGGAGACGGATCGATGTCGGCTGTTGAGACGAACCTTTTGGCCGCAGGGCCGCAACGGCTGATCTCGCGGACCGCCGAGGTCACCGAGGCCGCGCAGAAGATCCTGGATCTCGCCAAGGCGGGCGTCAAAGGCAAAATCGCGGAGGCGGGCGGCGTCGACGAAGCGCAACACGCCGCGCACGGCCTCGCGTGGCTCGCCACCACGGTCGAAGCGCTGCGCCAGATGAACCTGTGGGCCGCGCGGCTTCAGGAGGAAGGCTCGTTCGGCGAATTCGAGCAACTGCTGCTGATCGCGGCCTTCGCCGAGTACGGCGCGCAGATCGCGGGCGGCATCCCGATGAGCCAGCTCGAGATCATCCGTCCCGAGGCGCTCGGCGTTTCGAAGGCCGATATCCGCGCCTACGAGGATGCGGTCGCGGACGTGATCGAGGCGGGAGGCGCCCAGAGCGTGAAGGCCAAGCTCGCGACGCTGATCGAGCACGCGCAAGGCGCAACGACGTTCGGCAACTCGGGCCTCGACGAGACGATGGCCGCGATCCACGAGCAGATGCGCAGCTTCTCGGAGGCCGAGGTGGTGCCACATGCGCACGAGTGGCATCTGGCGAACGAATACATCCCGCTCGAGATCATCCAGCAGGTGGCGGAGCTCGGCGTCTTCGGCCTCACGCTGCCCGAAGAGTACGGCGGGCTCGGCCTCGGCAAGCTCGCCATGTGCGTCGTCTCGGAGGAGCTCTCGCGCGGCTACATCGGCGTCGGGTCGCTCGGCACGCGGGCCGAGATCGCAGGTGAGCTGATCCACAACAACGGCACGCCCGCGCAGAAGGAAAAGTATCTGCCCAAGATCGCCAGCGGCGAGTGGCTGCCGACGGCGGTGTTCACCGAGCCGAACACGGGCTCCGACCTCGCCTCGCTCAAGACGCGTGCCGTCAAGGAGGGCGACGTCTACAAAATCACGGGCCAGAAGACCTGGATCACGCATCCGGTGCGGGCCGACATCATGACCGTGCTGACGCGCACCAACCCGGACGAGAAGGGCTACAAGGGCCTTTCGATGTTCATCGCCGAGAAGCCGCGCGGCACGGACGACGATCCGTTCCCGGCCACGGGCATGACGGGCGGCGAGATCGAGGTGCTCGGCTACCGCGGCATGAAGGAGTACGACATCTCCTTCGACGGCTTCGAGGTGCCGGTCGAGAACCTGCTTGGCGGCGTCGAGGGGCAGGGCTTCAAGCAGCTCATGAACACGTTCGAGGGCGCGCGTATCCAGACCGCGGCGCGGGCCGTCGGCGTCGCCCAGTGCGCCATGGACCTGGCGCTCAAGTATGCGCTCGAGCGCAACCAGTTCGGCAAGTCCATCTATTCGTTCCCGCGCGTCTACAACAAGGTCGTCATGATGGCGGTCGAGACCATGATCGCGCGCCAGCTCTCCTATTTCGCCGCGCGCGAGAAGGACGAGGGACACCGCTGCGACCTCGAGGCCGGCATGGCCAAGCTGCTGGGTGCCCGCGTGGCCTGGGCCAACGCCGACAACGCGCTGCAGATCCACGGCGGCAACGGGTTTGCGCTCGAGTACCCGGTGAGCCGGGTGCTGTGCGACGCGCGCATCCTCAACATTTTCGAGGGCGCGGCCGAGATCCAGGCGCAGGTCATCGCGCGTCGCCTGCTCGAGGACAAGGGCTGATCCCGCTCGCACGAGCCGGGGGTTTCTTCGGGGTCAGATCGCAAGGTCTGGCCCCTGTTTTTGAGATTTCGACGCTTCTTGCGCGGAGCAGTTGATTTCGGGCGCGGTTTCGCAGTTTAAAGCCTGATCTGCCGATCCAGCCGGAGAGCTTGCGAATGCGTCGTTTCTCGTTGACCGTCCTTGCGACCGCCCTGCCGCTCGCTGCCGCATCGGCAGAGGCCGAATTCCCAAAGCTCGGCGCTTTCGAACCGGGATCGGGAAAGCTCTGGTTCTCGGGTTGTACCTTCGAGGCCGACCGTTACGTGAGCTGCAAATCGGCGGCGCCGGAGGTCATCGAGGCGATCAGCAACCCCGGCGACCAGACCCCAGGTTCTGCGCTGCAGACGTACGTCAGCGATGTCTTCATCGAGAAGGGGTGTGCGTTCGAGGCGGCGCCCGAGAGCTTCCGCGTCAACGGTGTCTTTCTGTCGTTCGACAGCAATGCCGCCAAGGACATCCGTTGCAAGGGCAAGGCGGCGAAGCTCGCGTTCGGCCCCGAAGGCATGTCGCTTCAAGATACCCTCTTCTTCTTCAGCGACGGGCCGGCGCCGTGAGCCGCTCGATCCTCATCACGGGCTGCTCCTCGGGCATCGGGCTGGCCTCGGCGCGCATCCTGCACGAGCGCGGCTGGCGGGTGCTGGCCACCGCGCGCACGCCTGAAGATCGCGAGATGCTCGCCTACGAGATCGGCGTCGAGGCCCTGCCTCTCGATCTCGCCGACGCTCACTCGATTGCCGCCTGTGCGACGGAGGCGCTTCAGCGCACAGATGCCAATCTCGACGCCGTGTTCAACAATGCGGCCTACGGGCAGGTGGGCGCGGTCGAGGATCTCGCGCCGGAGCTTCTGCGACGGCAGATCGAGGTCAACCTGATCGGCACGCACGATCTGACGCGGCGGCTGATCCCGGCCATGCGGGCCGCCGGCCGGGGGCGCATCGTGCAATGCTCGTCCGTGCTCGGGTTCGTCGCGGTACCGTATCGCGGGGCCTATTGTGCCTCGAAGTTCGCACTCGAGGCGCTCAGCGACGCGATGCGTCACGAGCTTGCGGGCACCGGCATCCATGTGTCAATCATCGAGCCGGGACCGATCCGCTCGCGCTTCGTCGAGCACGCGCTCGCAAACTTCCGGGCAGGCATCGATATCGAGGGATCACCGCATCGCGACACCTACCTCGCCCGCCTAGCCGCGATGGAGAAAGGCGGCAAGTCCACCTTCAAGCTCGAGCCCGAAGCGGTTGCGGCCAAGCTCGTGCATGCCGTCGAGAGCCCGCGGCCCCGGCGGCGCTACAAGGTGACGATACCGACGTATCTAGCTGCTTTCGGCAAACGCACTCTGCCGGCGCCGCTGGCCGACTGGCTCGTGCAGCGGCTTTGAAGGTCGCTTCACCAATCGTCAACCTCAGACTTATATCGTGGGTCCGCTGATATTCATGAAGCTGGGGGGCGTGCTTGTGCGCGGCGGCCTGCTTTGCAGACCTGGATTTGCCGGACCATGACGTTTCTCGAGACCATCAATACGCTTTTGCGCGGAAAACGGCCCGGCTCGCACGCCAAGGCGGGCAAAGGCGGCGCCGACCTGCGCAGGACGCGGCGCATTCCGCAGCGGATGCGCAGCGGCTATGTCTGGACCGAGAAACTGATCACGCCGCGCCCGTGCATGTTCCGCGACCTCTCGACCGGCGGCGCGCGCGTCGAAGTTCTCGGCGACCCGATCAAGATGAGCCTGCTCATCGACGGCGTGAAGCTCTACTTCGAGACGGAGAAGCACGAGATCGCGTGCAGCGTGGCCTGGGTTAAAGGCTCCATGATGGGTCTCAAGTTCGATGGGCGGCCTCGCTCACCCTCGCGCCAGTATAAGTAAAGTTACGCGACGGCCACATCGGAACGACAACCGTTCGCGCGCCTTTCCTGACGAAACTGTCCATTGCCATACGTTTTTGTAGGAAACCGGCGGCGGACCTTGTGGTCCGTGCGCGGCGCGAACACGTGCATGCTATCAGAGCGCCGCGTGGCGCTCTGCCGACCACGACCGCTTCTCACATCTCCGGTCCTGGCCAGGTGCCCGATGGCAGAGGAGTATTCTCCATGACCCGATCTCCTGCAGCCGCAGCGGCGGCTTGCGTAACAGCGCTGGTGCTCGCGAGTGCAGCCGTGCCCGCGCACGCGTCCTACCTTGGATACGGCAACGGCGATCCCGGCAACTGGGATCTCTGGACCGAGCAGAACGGCGGCCACAATCCGGATATGACGGCGCGCGCCTTCTACGTTGCGCCGTACCATCACGGGTATCACGCGCGTGGTGAGCGGTATGTCCACCATATCCGCAGGCCACACGACTCTTTCGAAAGCAAGACCTAGTGACTTGAAACGGTGGCGGGGTGACATACGCCCCGCCCTCTATTCCTGTTTGCTGAACTTATGAACGAGCCCCGCCGCGCAGGCGGCCTTGAACTCGGCGTTCGAGATCTTGCTGTCGCGGTTGGCGTCGACGCTTTCGAAGCTGTCGATATAAGGCCTGGCGCCATCACGGCCGAGATCGCTGCGCCCTGCGGCCGTGTTCCAGATGGCGCGGCATTCGTCCTCGGGCAGGACGGCACCCGATGTTTCTTCAGCTCGCGCGGGGGCCGCGTATAGCAGCGCCATGGCGACGACCGGCAGTGCTCGTCGGATGCATTCCATTGCGACCCTCCGCTGGACGCCGCAATGTTATCATTCCCAGGCGCCCGCGCGCGCGAGGGAAAATTCTCGAAATGACTCGTCCTTGGCGCTAGTTCGCGAAACGGAAGTGCATGATGTCGCCGTCCTTGACGACGTAGTCCTTGCCTTCGAGGCGCATCTTGCCCGCCTCCTTGGCCCCGACCTCGCCGCCCGCCGCAACGTAGTCCTCGTAGGCGATGGTCTCGGCGCGAATGAACCCTTTCTCGAAATCGGTATGGATGACACCCGCTGCCTGGGGTGCCTTGGTGCCGCGCGTGATGGTCCAGGCGCGCGCCTCCTTGGGGCCGATGGTGAAATAGGTCACCAGATCGAGAAGCTGGTAGCCGGCGCGGATCAGGCGGTTGAGGCCGGGCTCGGCGAGGCCCATCTCGGACAGGAACTCCTGGCGATCCTCGGGCGGCAGTCCAGCGAACTCAGATTCGATCTTGGCGGAGATCACGACGCAGGCCGCGCCTTCTGTCTTGGCCCGCTCCTCGACCTTGGCCGAATGCGCATTGCCGCTCGCGGCGGAGGCTTCCTCGACGTTGCAAACGTAGAGGACCGGCTTCGAGGTCAGGAGTTGCAGTGCGACGAAGGCCGGGCGCTCCTCGGGCGTGATGTCGGCCATGCGGGCAGGCTTGCCGTCGCGAAGCGGCGCCAAGGCCTTCTCCATGACCGCGAGCCCGGCCTTGGCATCCTTGTCGCCGCTCTTGGCCTTCTTCTCGATCGACGCGATGCGCTTCTCGAGGCTCTCCATGTCGGCCAGCATCAGCTCGGTCTCGACCACCTCGGCGTCGGCCAGCGGATCGATGCGGTTCTCGACGTGGGTGATGTCATCGTCCTCGAAGCAGCGCAGCACGTAAGCGACGGCGTCCACCTCGCGGATATGCGACAGGAACTTGTTGCCGAGCCCCTCGCCCTTCGAGGCCCCACGCACGAGGCCGGCGATGTCGACGAAGGTCAGCCGCGTCGGGATGATCTGGCCCGACTTGGCGATAGCGGCGAGCTTCTCCAGCCGCTCGTCCGGCACACCGACCTCGCCGACGTTCGGCTCGATGGTGCAGAAGGGATAGTTGGCCGCTTCCGCCGCTGCGGTCTGCGTCAGCGCGTTGAAGAGGGTGGACTTGCCGACGTTCGGCAGGCCCACGATGCCGCATTTGAAGCCCATGGGGGATCGATCTCTGGTCTCGGTGATGTGTCGACGCCCGCCCTACACCGGGCCGGCGCGGCAATCAACGCCTTAAAGGGACGCGGCGCGCAACGGCGACGCGTCTCGAGCTAGAACTCAGCGCAAGAATCGCCTTAGGCGCATTCAATCTAAGGCAATAGGAGTCCTGCGCTGGATTCCCGCTCTGCGCGCGGCATGTGCCGCGCTTGGCGGGACTGACGGAAAGGGGGCGGCGCTCCCCGTTTCATCGGATCCTGGTCAGCTCGAACGCCGAATAGCTGGTCGGGCTCGGAAGCTGCTCCTTGCCGGTCATGGCGTCGGCAAGCGCTTCGGAGAGGACGGTGCCGTCCTCCAGCTCCTTGACGGCGATGACCATGAACGGGCGCTGCCAGTCCGTCGCGCCCGCCGCACCGGGTTTGCTCTCGCGGTACTGGCCGAGGTTCAGCGCCGAAATCGGAATGGAGCCGTCGATCGCCGTGCCGACGATGTCCGCGGTGCGTCCCGCACGTTTGCCCGCGCGCGCCTTCTCGGCGGCCGGATCGCCCTCCTGCGAGGCGGTGCCGACGGCGATGATCTCGCGCGCATTGGCAAGCCCGTCGCGGACCTCCTGGTCCAGGACGTCGCTTGCGAGCTGGTCGCCGGAGATCTTGCGTCCGTCCTTCTCCAGATCCTCGGAGCTGCCGCGCACCCACAGATACTGCTTCCTCGCGACGACGACATCGAACGTGCCGCGCCGGCCCGCCTTGTCCTGTCCCTCGATGGCGAAGATCAGCGTGCCCCTGGTCTGACGCATGGGATCGGCGAGGGGGGCGACCTCGGTCTGCACGTAGGGCTCGGCGTAGGGATCGACGACGGCGTTGTGCACGAGGACAGCGGAGGTCGTCACAACCGCGGTCGAGCCTAGCGCAACCGCAGCGCCGGCTTTCGTCTGCAGGAACGAGGCGATCCAGTTGTACCAGTCATTCCAGTTGCGGATGCGGTCGTACCATTTGTAGGTGCTCCAAGCGCGGCGCACCTTCTTCGATTTCTGAAATTGCTCCTTGAGCTTGTCCGTCCCGAGCGTCATGCGCGCTCCCCCTCTTTTCTTGTCCGGCGTCCGGCAGGATAGCGCGAATTGCGCACAGAAAAGAGTCCGGCAGATTCCGCGGTTGATCACTCGCTCGGTTTGCGTCCGGCGAGCCATTTCTTGAGATTTTCGGCGAGTGCGTTGGCGCTTTTTCCCACGCGCTCGCCGGCCGGATGCGCGCGAGGCTTCGGGCCCGCGCGTTTCGGCTCCGGTTCGGACTTCGCCTCGCGTGCCTTTTCCTGCCGCGGATCGCCGCTTTCGCCCAGCTCCTTGGCAACATCGGTCAGGAACCGCGACGGGTCGTCCCTGGCCAGCCGCGGCGCGGCCTTGGCGATCGCGCCCAGCAGCGGCCCGAGCCATTCCTGGTCGGCCTTGGCGAAATCGGAGAGCACCCAGCGGGCGACGAGTTCCTTGACGCCCGGATGGCCGACGCCGATGCGCACGCGCACGTAGTCGTTGCCGAGGTGGGCCGAGATCGAGCGCAGGCCGTTGTGGCCCGCGTTGCCGCCGCCGGTCTTGACCTTGAGCTTGGCGGGCGCGAGATCGATCTCGTCGTAGAAGACGACGATGTCCTTCTCGGCGACCTTGAGGAAGCGGGCGGCCTCGCCGACCGAGCGGCCGCTCTCGTTCATATAGGTGTCCGGTTTCAGGAGAAGGATCTTCTCGCCGGCCAACTCGCCGTCCGCCGCGAGGCCCTTGAACTTGCGCTTCCAGGGGCCGAAGCCATGCGCGCGCGCGATCCCGTCCACCGCCATGAAACCGACGTTGTGGCGGTTCTTGGCATAATCGCTGCCGGGATTGCCGAGGCCGACGAAGAGTTTCATTGCAACGCTCAAAAAGAAAAGGCCGGCACACCGTATAGCGGTGCGCCGGCCTTCCCTGCAAATTTGTCTTACTTCTTCGCGGCAGGCTTGGCGGCCGGAGCGGCCTTGCCGGCGGCTGCGGCCGGAGCCGCGCCGCCCTTGGCAGGGGCGGCAGCCTTGGCGTCGCCAGCGGGCGCGGCCGCAGGGCCTTCCGCACCAGCGGAGGCTGCTTCCTCGTCCTCCTTCTTGGCGCCGGCGATGGTGGCGAGCGTGAAGTCACGATTGCTGATCACGGGCTTCACGCCGTCCGGCATGGCGACGGTCGAGATGTGGATCGAGCGGCCGATCTCGAGGCCGTCGAGGTTGACCTCGAAGAAGGCCGGAATGCGATCGTACGGGCAGAAGATCTCGACGTCGTGGCGCACGATGTTGAGGACACCACCGCGCTTCAGACCCGGCGACAACGCATGGTTCGTGAACCTGATGGGCACGGACACGCGAATGATGCCGTCCTTGCCGATGCGCAGGAAGTCGACGTGGATCGGGTGGTCCTTGACGGGATCGACCTGAACGTCACGGGGAATGACGCGGATCCGCTTGTCCTCGACGGCGATTTCGAACACGGATGACGTGAAGTGCCCCTTGATGAACTGCTTCCAGAGGTCGTTGCCGTTGATGGCAATGATCTCGGCGGGCTGGTTGTCTCCGTAGATAACGGCGGGGACGTTCCCCTCTCGGCGGGCTTGGCGTGCGGCCCCCTTGCCTGCACGCGGGCGCGCCGTGGCCTTGATCTCAATGATCTCGGACATGGCATTTCTCCAATGAAAAAAGGGCCTTAGCTAAGGCCCAGCCTCACTGCGTCCGGCCTCCAAGGGTGCCGGGCAGGTCTCTCGCGGGTTGCTTGAGATCGGCGGGTTATAGCGGCAGGCCGGTCGATTAGCAATCGGCCTTCGCGCAACGGAAAACGACCGGATTAACCGAACGTAGAGGACCTCCGAGCCGGGTCCGGCGGCGCTCTCTTGTGATATACTTTTGCGACCCGCGGCCAGGACATGACTCGATGACAGACAAGAAGCCCAGTAAACGCCGCCCGGCGCAGGAGCAAGACAAGCTCATCTTCGCCGCCTTGCGCGAATCGGGGCGACCGGTGTCCGCCTACGAGATCATCGACCAGCTGCGCGACCGGGCGAGCCTTGCGCCGCAGACGGTCTACCGGGCCTTGGACCGGCTGATCGCTTCGGGATCGGCGCACCGGCTGGAATCGCTCAACGCGTTCGTGGCCTGCCGCCAGTCGGGACACAAGCACCAGGGCCAAGGCGCGGCGGTGTTCGCCATCTGCGATGATTGCGGAACGGTATCGGAGTTCGCCGAGCCGCGCGCGATCGAGGCCTTGGCGGCCTGGGCGAAGCGTTCGAAATACACGGTGCGCGCCATGACGCTCGAACTGCGCGGGCGCTGCGCGACCTGCTCGGCGCGGATGGCGTGAGATTGTTGCGCTCGTCTGCCCCATTCAGATGCCGTGCGCGCTGAAGCTTGCGTGGGTGCCGGCCGGTCGTGCGGAGCACGACTTCGTCGTGACGCCGGCGTGACGTTTTTTTGTGCTGAAGCCGCGCCCGACAAACCCAACGTCACCCCGACGAAGGTCGGGGCCTACGCCAGTCTCAGCGAGCACGACGTCTGAATAGGGCAGCGAACGTCGCGGAGCGTAACGAAATGGGCGCGTGCCCTGGGGAGGACACGCGCCCTTGTCTGTCTGGCAGTCAATGACGACCCGAGATCGCAGCGGCTTAGGCCGCTGCCTTCGTCTTCCTGATGGCGCGGGGCCGGGCAGCCTCGGCAGGCTTCCGCTTGGCCTTGGCCTTCTTCTGCCCGCCGGCCGCTTTCGGCGCCTTCG
>JAFKKW010000056.1 GCA_017304275.1 Hyphomicrobiales bacterium
CGGTGCCGAGCACGGCGAGGGCTGCGCGCATGGAGGCGGGATTGGCGTTGTAGCTCTCATCGATCAGGAGAACCTTGCCGCCGGCCAGCGGCAGCTCGGTGCGCGAGCCGCGACCCGGCGGCGGCGCGAGCGCGGCAAGCGCGGGCAGCGCCTCCTGCACGTCGGCGCCCGCGGCATCGATGGCGGCGGCGACGGCGAGCGCATTGCGGGCGATGTGGATGCCGGGGACCGCGACGCGGTAACGGATGTCGCGGTCGCCGATGGTGAGCTCGATGACGGTCCCTTCCGACGACAGCTCCAGCACCCTCGGACGCACGTCCGCGCGCGCATCCTGACCGAACGAGACGATGCGCGCGACGGCCGCCTCGGCTCTCGCGCGCAAGGTTTCGAAGTGCGTGTTGTCGCGGTTGATGATGTCCGTGCCGTCCGGGTCGAGGCCGAGGAGGATCTCGTCCTTTGCTTCCGCGATCGCCTCGACGCTCGGAAACTGCGCGAGATGCACGGGCTCGACGGTGGTGACGATGGCGATGTGCGGACGGACCATTTTGACCAGCGGCGTGATCTCGCCGGCGTGATTCATGCCGATCTCGAATACGGCGAAGCGCGTGCCGGCAGGCATGCGCGCGAGCGTCAGCGGGACGCCCAAGTGGTTGTTGAAGGATTTGTCGGCGGCGTGCGTGGGGCCGAGGCGGGAGAGTGCTGCCCGCAGCATGTCCTTGGTTCCGGTCTTGCCGGCGCTGCCGGTGACGGCGATGACGCGCGCCTCCGGCGCCAGACGGGCGCGGGCCGCGCGTCCGATCGCTTCGAGGGCCGCCAGCGTATCCGAGACGCGGATCAGCGGGCCGTCGCCGGCTTGCGCTTCGTAACCTTCGGCAACGAGTGCCGCGGCTGCGCCGGCTTCGAACGCCTTAGCGACGAACTCGTGGCCATCACGCTTGTCCTTTAGGACGACGAAGAGATCGCCCTTGGCGAGCGTGCGCGTATCAATGGAGAGGCCGGTGATCGGCGCGCCGGTCGCCCTCTCGGGCCGGCCGTTTGCGGCGCGGACCAGCTCGTCAAAGGTCCACAAGGGGGCGTTCGACATCGGTCGTCATCCAAGCGTCTCATACGAGACGCCCTCTTCTTGTTTATGCTCAGGGGTTTAGTAACGCTTGGCGCAGACAGTCGTGATCCGAGAAAGGCAACACCCTCTGGCCCACGATCTGGCCCGTTTCGTGGCCTTTGCCGGCGACGAGGACGACATCCCCAGGCTGCATCATGGCGACGGCCGTGCGGATCGCCTCGCCCCGATCGCCAATCTCGGTCGCGCCCGGCGCAGAGGCCAGGATTTCGGCGCGGATGGCAGCCGGATCCTCGGTGCGCGGATTGTCGTCCGTTATAATCGTCACGTCGGCGCGTTTCACGGAAATCGCTCCCATGATGGGACGCTTGCCGCGGTCGCGGTCGCCGCCGCAGCCGAAGACGCAGATCAGCTTTCCGGTCGCGAACGGGCGCACGCCGTCGAGGGCGGCTTCGAGCGCCTCGGGCTTGTGGGCGTAGTCGACGACGGCGAGGCCGCCGTTCCGTTCCCCGACGATGTCGAGCCGTCCCTTGACGCCGGTCAGTGCCGCGAGGGCGGGAATGACGACGGCCGGGTCCTCGCCGACGGCGAGCGCGAGCCCGAGGGCAACGAGCGCGTTGGCGACCTGGTAAGTACCGATCAAAGGCAGGCGGACGTTGTAGGTGCGGCCGGCGTGCGCGATCGCGAGCCGTTGTGCGAAGCCGTCGCGGTCGAGCTTCTCGAGGCGCACCGTCTCGCCTGCCGCGCCGACCGTGATCAGCGGCAGCCCGCGCTTCTTTGCGACGCGTACCACATCCTCGGCACGCGGCGCGTCGACGTTGACGACCGCGGGCGCGCCGTCCGGCAGCAGCTCCTCGAAGAGACGCAGCTTGGCGGCGAGATAGGCTTCGGTGGTCGGGTGGTAGTCGAGATGATCGCGGCCAAGGTTCGTGAAGGCAGCGGCGGCGATCCTCACGCCGTCGAGGCGATACTGGTCCAGCCCATGGGACGAGGCTTCGAAGGCGAGATGCGTGACGCCTTCACGCGCAAGAGCAGCCAGCGTCTCGTGCAGAGTCACGGGATCAGGCGTGGTCAGCGAGCCGTAGACGGCGCCGTCCGGCTTGACGACGCCGATGGTGCCGAGAGAGGCCGCCTTGTGTCCTGCGGCGGCGAAAAGCTGGCGCGTGAACTCGGCGACGGAGGTCTTGCCGCTGGTACCTGTGACGGCGACGGCCGTCTCGGGCTGGGTGGCGTAGAAGCGGGCGGCGATCAGGGCGAGCGCGCGGCGGGGCC
>JAFKKW010000203.1 GCA_017304275.1 Hyphomicrobiales bacterium
CGATGCTCGGCGGCGATGTGGTCGAGCCACAGGACCTTGATGCGGTTGTACTCGTCCGCGTCGAACGGCTGGCCGGACTGGTAGTCAGCGCCGTCATTGAACGGGGGCAGCGTTCTGGTCAGGGTGCGTGTGGACATGGACGTACTCTACGGAATGAACGAGATGAACAGGAAAGGGTTCAAGCGCGAAGACGTGCAGGATCGATTTCTTAAACAGAAACAGACCATGCCCCGGCTTGGCTAAGCCATGACGTGAGGCGGGGGATTGATCGCGATCAGACGAATATCTGATCTATCTCTTCATTTCAGTTTTGCACGAGATAGGCAAATCTCTCGACAACGGTTTGGTAAATCGGCCGTTTGAAGGAGACGATCAATTCCGGCAGCTCGTTCATATCGCGCCAGCGCCAGCGGTCGAACTCCGCTTTGCCGCTGCGCGGACGAATGTCGATCTCGCTGTCGTCTCCCCAGAAGCGCATGGCAAACCAGCGCTGGCGCTGGCCACGGTATTTACCCTTGAGCGCGACGCCCAGCAGCGGCTCGGGCAGGTCGTAGGTCAGCCATTGGGGGATTTCGGCGATCACGTCGGCGCTGGTGACGCCCGTTTCCTCGCGCAGCTCTCGGATGGCCGCGTCGACCGGCTCCTCGCCCTTCATGAGCCCGCCCTGCGGCATCTGCCAGACGTAAGCCGACTTGTCGCCGGCCCATTTCGGGAGACGGCGGCCGGTCCAGACGCGGCCTTCCTTGTTCAGGAGCATGATGCCGACGCAGGGCCTGTAGGGCAGGTCCGGGAGTGCCGAGATTTGATCGAGAGCTGCTTGCTTCATCGCCATCAAAAGGTTGCCTCTGCCGCCGGCCGTGCGTGACGCATGCATTCGGAAATGCAAGCTTTGCACCAGCGGCGGACCGAATCAGACGCTTCTAATGCGGAAAAATAACGGCTTTTTGTCAGGCCGTCTGTAGCGTGGGGAATATGTGACAGTCCGGGTGTGGCGCTCGGTCAACGCTCTTGGCCGGTCCAGATGGGCGCGAAGCTGCGCAGAACCTCGAGGTAGACGGCACGCTTGAAGGGCACCACACCGTCGGCAAGCTCCTCGGGGCTGCACCAGCGCCAGCTCACGAACTCGGCGTTCGGTGTGCCGGGGAGGCCCAGATCGACCTCGGTGTCCTGGCCCAGGAAGCGCATCGCAAACCATTTCTGACGCTGGCCGCGGTAGCGGCCGCCCCAGGCCACGCCGAGCAGGTGAGCGGGCAGGTCGTAGGTCAGCCATCCCGGCGTTTCGCGAATAATTTCAACTGACTTTATGGCGGTTTCCTCGCTGAGCTCGCGCAGGGCCGCGGCGCTCGGATCCTCGTTCTCATCGATGCCGCCCTGAGGCATCTGCCACCAGGTGCCGCGGCCCTCGGCGTCGCCCGGAGCGTCGGCACGCTGGCCGACCCAGATGCGGTCGGCGCGGTTGAGAACCATGATGCCGACGCAGGGCCGGTAGGGAAGGGTTGTGGCGTCCATTGCTCTTCTGCCTTCAGGAGTGCTCCAAAACGACGATGGGCGCCTCTGCGGCGCCCATCGCGGGTGATCCGATCTTAGATCAGGAGCACCTAGTTGGGGACCGCGCTCTTTTCGGTCTGGGAGTCGCCTGCGGGCGGCTGGGCCGGCTTGGCCACGGTTTCTCCGACGGCCTCGCCGCGCAGGAACTTCAAGGCGTATTGGAGCTGGGTGTCCTTCTCGGGCTCCTTCGGCACGTAGGCCGACGAGCCGGATTCCTCCTTGGGCTCCTCCTTGACCTCTCCCTCGGCCTCGGCGGGCTCATTGCCTTCCTTGGCCGCCGGAGCCTTCTCGCCTTCGCCTCTCAAGTGACCACGCAGGCTCGCTTCGCCGCGCGGCTTCTCCGGCGTCTTGCCCTTGAGCTCGTCGGGGAGCTCCTGCTCGACGACGATGTCGGGATCGATGCCCTTGGCCTGGATCGAGCGGTTGGACGGCGTGTAGTAGCGCGCCGTGGTCAGGCGGATGGCGCCGTTGGCTCCGAGCGGGATGATGGTCTGCACCGAGCCCTTGCCGAACGAGCGCGTGCCGATGATGGTCGCGCGCTTGTGGTCCTGCAGGGCGCCGGCCACGATTTCGGATGCCGACGCGGAGCCGCCGTTGATCAGCACGACGATGGGCTTGCCTTCGGCGGTATCGCCGGGACGGGCCTGGGCGCGCTGCGTCTCCTCGTTGTTACGGCCCTTGGTCAGTACGATCGCGCCGCGCTCCAGGAAATCGTCGGAGACGGCGATCGCCTGATCGAGCAATCCGCCCGGGTTGTTGCGCAGGTCGATGATGATGCCTTTGAGCTTGGGTCCGATCTCCTTCTTCATGGCATCCATCGCCTTGACCAGATTGGCGTGGGTCTGCTCGTTGAAGGTCGTGACCTTGACGTAGGCGATGTCGCCTTCGACGCGAGCCTTGACGGCGTTGATACGGATGAAGTCGCGGACGATCTTGACGTCGAACGGCTCGTCCTTGCCCTTACGCACGACGGTCAGCGTGATCGGCGTGTTGACGGGGCCGCGCATCTTCTCGACGGCCTGCTCGAGGGTCAGTCCCGAGATCTGCTCGTTATCGAGGTGGGTGATGAGATCGTTGGCCTGGATGCCGGCCTTGGAGGCGGGTGTGTCGTCGATGGGGGAGACGACCTTGACGATGCCGTTCTCCATCGTGACCTCGATGCCGAGACCGCCGAACTCACCGCGGGTCTGGACCTGCATGTCGCGATAGTTCTTCGGGCTCATGTACGAGGAATGCGGGTCGAGCGCCGCCAGCATGCCGTTGATCGCGCTTTCGACCAGCATGGTGTCGTCGGGCTTCTCGACATAGTCGGACCGGACACGCTCGAAGACGTCACCGAAGAGGTCGAGCTGTCGGTAAAGCTCCGAGTTCGGCGAGTTCGCAGAGTACGTCTGCGTGACGTTGAACACGGTGGTCGCGCCGGCGAGACCGGTCATCGTCAGAAACGTCCAGAACACAAGATCGGTCTTGCGCATCATTCCTGTACCTTCTCATGAGGGGAGACCCACCAAGGGTCCGAGTTTATGGGCTCCCCGTCCTTTCGGAATTCAATATAGAGCACGGGTGCGCTGGACGGAGGCGGTTGGCCCATGCCCGTTTTTTCGGTAGCCAGTTGTGCCGTGCGTGGCGCACCGCTCATCGTCCCAATCGGTTCGGCAGCCAATACGAACTGCCCCGGCCCGACGTCCATCTGCGACAGTCCGGCGATCAGCACATGATACCCGCCGCCTGCGTTGATGATCAAGAGTTGCCCGTAGCTGCGGAACTCGCCGGCGTAGACAACCCAACCGTCGCAGGGCGAGGTGATCCGGGCGCCAAAGCGGGTTTCGAGCACAATGCCCTTCGACGTTCCTCCATATTGGGTTTTGTCGCCAAAACCCAAGGCCTTTCGCCCACGGGCCGGCATCGGCAGCTTGCCCTTGGCAAGCTGAAAGGGAACGGCAGGCGTAATTCTGTCCGGTTTTCCGGGGGGCAGAGCGGTCGCCGAGGGGGCCAGCTCCACGACCGAGGACGGCGCGCCGCGGCTGGCGGCCGGCGGCGCCAGCATCGCCAACTCCTCCTCGCGGCGCGGGGCAGCCTCGACCGGCGCGGTTTCGATGGCGGTCTCGCGGATGGTCGCTCCGGCCGCGCCGGGGTGGCCTTCGGCGGCAGGTTCGCCCGGTCCGGCGGGCGGCAGAACAGCGACGACCTGGTCATCGCCGGCAGGCTGTTGCGGCGCGGGCATGACGGGCGCCGCCGTTACCTGCCGGCTCAGCTTGGCGATCAGCTCGCTCAGGTCGGTGACGTTCTTGGCGATCTCGGCGGTGGCGACCCGCACCTGTCTGAGCTCGGTCTCGCGTTCGGCGAGCGACTGCTTCTTGGCGTCGAGCAGGCTTGCGAGGCGTGTCTGGGTGGTCGTCAGGCGCTCGCGCTCGGCGCGCAGGTTCTCGCCTTCCCTGCGGATGCTGGTCATGATGCCGACGAGCTCGTTGAGCTTGACGGTCAGAGCTTGGGCTTCCGCCCGCAGCCCCGGAAACGCGACGCCGAGCAACATGGCGCTGCGCACCATTTCGAGCGCATCCTCGCGGCGCGTGATGATGACGGGGGGCGGATTGCGGCCCATGCGCTGGAGCGCGGCCAGCACGCCCGAGATCTTGCCGTGCTCCCTGGCCAGCGAGGCGCGCACCTCCTGCTCCTGCCGCTCGAAGCCGGCCAGGCGCGTCTCGATGGCGGTCATCTGCTCCTCGCTCTTCTGAACGAGGGCCGCGGTCTCGAGCAGGCGCGCGTTGATCTCGCGGCGCTCATCGACAATGCCGGCGACATCCTTCTGAAGCTCGCGGCTGCGGCTTTCCTTGGCGGCGAGCGCGCTTTTCTCCTGCTCGAGCTTCCTGGCCGCCTCGTCGGAGGTCTGCGGGGTCTCAGCCTGGGCGCGGGTTGCGGTCGCGAGGGGCGGCGCGATGGCGGCAATGCCGATTGCCGCCGCCCAAAGGGGTGCGCGCCATCCTGCCCACTGCGTCGTGTCTCCGGTTCGCTTCACGCCCTCGCCCATCCGGCCCGACTGCTACGTCCCCTGTGCTCCCGGCCATCCCTCGAGACGACCCGTATTGGCGACCGTATTAGAGCACGCGCGCGCCGGATCCAAACTCCGGCGCGATTTTTCCGCATCCGATGATCCCTGCCCGGAAGGCAATTCTCAGGACGCGGGAACAGGTTTTCCGCACAGCCTTATCGGGATCGCATACGCCCCGCACCAATCCCTCGGGGCACCACGCTCCCTCAAGTGGTTAGAATTAGGGCAGAAAGGTTCACCAAAGGTGGCGGGGCCAGCTGCCGCTCCGCCGGCGGTGGGAATTCGCAATCAGGTTCGTGGCAATCGGGGCGGCGGCACCGTATATAGCTCTCAAACCGTCTTTTGACGCTCGAGGCCGTTTGCCGATGGAATACCTGCTTTCCCACCTGTCCACCCTCGTCATGTATGCCGTGCTGCTTGTGCTGATTGCGGGGTTATGGGTGATGGCCCGCGGTAAGAGCCCGAATCTTAGCCAGAAGCTGATGCGCTGGCGCGTCGGGCTGCAGTTTGTTGCGATCGTCCTTCTGGTCGCCTACGCCTACGTGCAGCACCACTAGGGCCGGGGCGCTTCCGTAAAACCGGTTTTCACCGCGCGGCTGGCGAATTAGAGCCGGTTCCGGTTTTGTTGGAATCGGGGAACGGCTCTAGGTCTTTGTTTGGCCGTGCTTCTTATCGGACGTCGTGAGGGCACGGCTTCGCCATGATCCGGTTCCCATTTTTCCGGAAGCACTCTAGTGTGTGCGCCGGACGGGGGATATTGCGCGCGATGGTCAAGCTCAACAAGATCTACACCAAAACCGGCGATGCCGGCACGACCGGCCTCGGCTCGGGCGAGCGCGTGCGCAAGGATGCGCTGCGCATCGCTGCCTACGGGACGGTCGATGAGACCAACGCCGCCATCGGCGTGGTCCGCATCCACCTCGCCGGGCATCAGGGCCTCGATGCCAAGCTCGGGCGTGTGCAGAACGATCTCTTCGATCTCGGCGCCGATCTTTGCGTGCCCGACCGCGGACGGAAGCCCGAGTTCGAGCCGCTGCGCGTCTCGGACGATCAGGTGGCGCGCCTGGAAGCCGAGATCGACGAGATGAACAGCGAGCTCAAGCCTTTGAAGTCGTTCGTTCTCCCCGGCGGATCTCCGGCATCGGCGGCGCTGCACGTGGCGCGCACGGTGTGTCGGCGGGCCGAGCGGGAGATGGTTGCGCTTGCCGCGCAGGAGAACGAGCCCGTAAGCGCCGCCGCGCTCAAGTACATCAATCGTCTTTCGGATTATCTTTTCGTCGCCGGGCGCTACGTGAACGATCGCGGCAGAAGCGACGTGCTCTGGGTGCCGGGGCAGAACCGCTAACTCGGATCGAGCGCAAGGATTTGGGCGATGTTTGTTCCGCTGCACGATGAGAACACGTTGAAATCGATCCGTTTCCAGTGGGTCACGATCCTGCTGATCGCCCTCAATGTGATCGTCTATTTCCTCGAAACCGCGCGGCTCGACGAGGTCGCCATTGCGGGCTTCGCGATCATCCCCAGGGAGCTGTTCGACACCAGTCTGCTGCCGATCCCGGTGGAGACCGTCGGTCCGCAGGTGCCCGAGCGGCTGACGCTGCTCACCTACATGTTCTTTCATGGCGATATCCTGCACCTCGCCGGCAACATGCTGTTCCTGTGGGTGTTCGGCGACAACGTCGAGGACGCCATGGGGCACATCAAGTTCCTGGTGTTCTACCTTGCCTGCGGTGTGTTCGCCGGGCTGGTGCATGCCTGGATCGATCCGACGTCGGAAATTCCGCTCATCGGGGCCAGTGGCGCGGTGGCCGGCGTGATCGCGGCGTATCTCGTGCTGCACCCGCGGGTGCGGGTGTGGGTGCTGGCGCTCAAGGCCATTCCGCTCCGCATCTCAGCGGCTTTCGCGCTCGGGCTGTGGATCCTGATGCAGGTCGTCATGGTGCTCTTGCCGCAGGTCGGCCCGGTCGCCTGGTGGGCCCACATCGGCGGACTGATTGCCGGGGCGGTGCTGGTGGTCTTCCTGCGTCGGCCGGGGGTTCCCCTGTTCGACAAGGGGATCGGGGCGGGCGCCTGAACCGGCGTCAAAGTGGCGGTTACTCCGTCGTTGGCCGCATTGACTTGCGCGATAACGGCTCGTAGTTTCCCTTCTCGCACTTGCGAAGGGCTCGGAAATCACCTGCCGTGGCGATGGCGCGGGTGGCATTCAACGGAGGCGGACGGCCGAACCTCGGCCGCGAACCGCATCTCCACGGGCATAATTCGGGACACATAAAACCAGGACAGCAATGACAAGAAAAAGGCAGTGCGCCGGGGAGCGTCGCGCATCATGAAGGTACTCGTCGCGGTGAAGCGCGTCGTCGATTTTGCGGTCAAGATTCGCGTGAAGTCGGATGGGTCAGGGATCGAGCTGGCCAACGTCAAAATGTCCATGAACCCCTTCGACGAGATTGCCGTCGAGGAAGCCGTGCGGCTCAAGGAAAAGGGGACGGCGACCGAGGTCGTGGTGGTGTCGGTTGGGACAACGAAGTCCCAGGAGACGCTGCGCACCGCGCTTGCCATCGGCGCCGACCGTGCGCTGCTGATCGAGACGGCGGACGATACGCCGGTCGAGCCGCTCGCGGTCGCCAAGCTCCTCAAAGCCGTCGTCGACGCGGAGAAGCCGGACCTCGTGGTGCTCGGCAAGCAAGCCATCGACGACGATTGCAACCAGACCGGCCAGATGCTGGCGGCGCTGCTCGGCTGGCCGCAGGGCACCTTCGCCTCGAAAGTCGCGCCGGAGGCCGGCGCCGTGGCGGTGACGCGCGAGGTCGACGGCGGCCTCGAGACGATCAAGCTCAACCTGCCGGCGATCGTCACCACGGACCTGCGCCTCAACGAGCCGCGCTATCCGTCGCTGCCGAACATCATGAAGGCCAAGAAGAAGCCGCTCGACGTCAAGAAGCCGGGGGATCTCGGCGTGGACATCGCGCCGCGCCTCAAGGTGGTCAAGACCACGGAGCCGCCGGTGCGCAAAGGCGGCGTGAAAGTCGCAGACGTGGCGGAGCTCGTGCGCCGTCTCAAGACCGAGGCGGGGGTGATCTGATGGCCGTTCTTGTTCTAGCCGAGCATACGAATTCCGCGCTCAACGGGGCGACGGCCAAGGCACTGACCGCCGCCAAGGAGATCGGCTCCGACGTGCACGTGCTGATCGCCGGGCACAACGCCGCCGCGGCAGCGGAGGCAGTCTCCAAGCTCGCGGGCGTGAGCAAGGTTCTGGTCGCGGATGCGCCGCATCTCGCCAACGGCCTCGCGGAGGAGGTGGCGGCAACGGTGGTGTCGCTCGCCGGTCCCTACGACACGATCCTGGCGCCGGCGACGGCGGCCGGAAAGAACGTGCTGCCGCGCGTCGCCGCGCTGCTCGACGTGATGCAGATCTCCGACATCACCAAGGTGATCTCGGCCGATACGTTCGAGCGGCCGATCTATGCCGGCAACGCGGTCCAGACGGTGCAGTCGCCCGAGGCCAAGCGTGTCATCACCGTACGCACGGCCGCGTTCGCTGCGCAGCCGGAGGGAGGCTCGGCACCGATCGAGAGCGTCACCGCAGCGGCTCCCGTCGGGCTGTCGTCCTTCGTCGGCGCGGAGCTTACGAAGTCGGACCGGCCGGAGCTCACGGCTGCCAAGATCGTCATCTCGGGCGGCCGCGGCATGGGCAACGGCGAGAACTTCAAGACGTACATCGAGCCGCTGGCGGAACGCCTCGGCGCGGCAATGGGTGCCTCGCGCGCCGCGGTCGATGCCGGGTTCGTGCCCAACGACCTGCAGGTCGGCCAGACCGGCAAGGTGGTGGCGCCCGAGCTTTACGTGGCCGTCGGCATCTCGGGGGCGATCCAGCATCTCGCGGGCATGAAGGACTCAAAGGTCATCGTCGCGATCAACAAGGACGCCGAGGCGCCGATCTTCCAGGTGGCCGACTACGGACTTGTCGCCGATCTCTTTCAAGCGTTGCCGGAACTGGACGCGGAACTCGGCAAAGCCGGCCTCTAGGGCCGCGACGCCGGGACAAAAAGGACGTTCACCATGGATGTTGCAGTGAAATCCGAAAGCAAGGCCAAACCGGACGCAAGGCCAGTCCCGGACATCAAGTTGATCGGAATCGTCGGCGCCGGCCAGATGGGCAGCGGTATCGCCCATGTGATCGCCCTCGGCAAATACGACGTGCTGCTCAACGACATCCGCAAGGAAGCCGTCGACAAGGCACTGGCGACGATCGAAAAGAACATGGCGCGGCAGGTCAGCAAGGGCCTCGTCAAAGAGGACGACGTGACGGCGGCGATGGGGCGCATCAAGTTCGCGCCCGACCTCGATGCGTTCAGCAATTGCGACATGGTGATCGAGGCCGCGACCGAGGACGAGGCCGTCAAGCGCAAGATCTTCCAGCAGCTCTGTCCCAAGCTCAAGCCGTCGGCGCTGCTCGCGACCAATACGTCGTCGCTGTCGATCACGCGTCTGGCGTCGACGACGGACCGGCCCGAGCATTTCATCGGCATGCATTTCATGAACCCGGTGCCGCTGATGGAGCTCGTGGAGCTGATCCGCGGCATCGCCACTGAGGACGACGTGTTCGCCGTCGCCAAGGTGTTTGTCGAGAGCCTCGGCAAGACGACGGCGGTGTCCGAGGATTTTCCGGCGTTCATCGTCAACCGCATCCTGCTGCCGATGATCAACGAGGCGGTCTATACGCTCTACGAGGGCGTCGGCACCGTGGAAGGAATCGACAAGGCGATGCGGCTCGGTGCGCACCATCCGATGGGTCCGCTCGAGCTCGCCGACTTCATCGGCCTCGATACCTGCCTCGCGGTCATGCAAGTGCTTTACGAGGGCCTGTCGGATTCGAAGTACCGCCCGTGCCCGCTGCTCGTGAAGTATGTCGAGGCGGGGTGGCTCGGCCGCAAGACGAACCGCGGGTTCTACGACTACCGCGGCGAGAAGCCGGTCCCGACGCGCTGACCCGCGCGCGGACACGATGAGTCACACAAGCAAGGTCGCTGTCGTGACGGGTGCCGGAAGCGGCATCGGGCGCGCGGTTGCCGTCGCGCTGTTCGATGCGGGTTTCGATATCGTGCTGGCGGGCCGACGGCAGGTCGTTCTCGACGAGACGCTTGATGCGTGCACGACCCGCCCCGGGCGTAAGCTCGCGATTGCGACGGATGTCGCCGACGAGGGGGCGGTTGCGCGCCTGTTCCAGGCAACGAGAGAGAAATTCGGCCGCATCGACGTGCTGTTCAACAATGCGGGACTCGCCGCGCCGGCCGTAACGATCGACGAGCTTTCGGTGGCGCAATGGCGCACCGTGGTCGATGTCAACCTGACGGGTGCGTTCCTGTGCGCGCGGGAAGCGTTCCGGATGATGAAGACCCAGCAGCCCCAGGGCGGGCGGATCATCAACAACGGGTCGATCTCGGCTGTGGTGCCGCGTCCGTTCTCGGCGCCCTACACGGCGACCAAGCACGCGATCACGGGGCTGACCAAATCTCTTTCGCTCGACGGGCGTCCGTTCGACATCGCCTGCTCGCAGATCGACATCGGAAACGCGGCAACGGAGATGACGGAGCCGATGGTGCGCGGCGTTTTCCAGGCCGACGGCAGCGTCAAGCCGGAGCCGCGCATGGACGTTGCGCATGTGGCCGAGGCCGTCGTCTACATGGCCTCGCTGCCGCTTTCCGCAAACGTTCCATTCATGACGGTCATGGCCACGAAGATGCCCTTTATCGGACGAGGATAGGGCTTGGGTTGCACGGTTGGCGTGGCTTGCCTAAATGTGGGAGGTCACGCGACACCGCTCGTGCCACGGGGGGCGAGCTTTCATGCCTTCGATTGCTGCCAGCCGGTGGGTTCCCGCGCTTGCGTCCGGTGCGCTGCTGGCGCTCGGAGGATGCGCGTCGTTTCAGGATTTCGCAGGCATCCCTCGGGCGGGCTATCAGGCCGACGGCAGCTATGTCGTCAGCCCCGATGAGGAAAAGCTGGCCTGTCGCCAGATCGAGGAACGGCTCGAGATCCTGAGCCGCCAGCTCCAGACGCTTCCGCAGCAGGCCGAGCTCGAACGCCAGAGCGAGCCGTCGACGGTCGGCTCGGCGCTCGGGCGGATGTTCGGCAATCCCGGCGACGGGCTCAAGGCGACCAAGGACTTCCAGCGCGCGCAGGCCGAGAGCGACGCGCTCAAGAGGCTTCGCGTCGAGAAGCAGTGCGCGTGAGGCTCGAACGAGAGACGGGGTGCACATCCGGCAGGATGTGCACCCCGTTCGCTGGTGACGATCGCCCTGCTCGCGGCCCTCAGTCCTCCAGATCGCGCTTAATGATGCGGCCATCGCGAATGTCGACGTCATAGACGCGGCCGTCGGTGTGGCGCGCGTCATCGACCTCGAACTTGCGGTCGTCGCGATCGTATTCGATCTTGCGCCAGGACGTGAACCCGGCGGCTTCGAGAATGCGGCCGACCTCAGTCCGCTCGGCAGGCGTTGCCGGGCGATCGTCGGCTGCTGCTGCCGTGGCGAGAGCGGCGGCGGACATGGCGGATACGCCAAGAAGCATCATGAATTTCTGCATATCATCTCTCTTTTTGTGTGCGTTCGCGCCGACCATTTGATTTCTCAGCGCGTTGGACGAAGCGATCTTTGCCGAAAAGCTCTGACGCGCCCCTGATGGTGGCTGTCAGCAAATTGTCAGGCATGCGGGACGTCGGTCAGGCTTTCGCGGAGGTGAAGCGGAGCGTGGCGGCGAGGCCGGGGCGCGTGTTCTCGAGCGTCAGCGTGGCGCCCCAGGATTCGGCAATCTCATTGGCGATTGCAAGGCCGAGGCCGGCACCCGAACCGCGCTCGTCGAGACGTCCGCCGCGACGCAAGACCTCCTGCACCTGATCCTCCGGAATGCCCGTGCCATCGTCGGCAACGGTCAGCGAGACGGTGTCTGCGCTCCGGGTTCCGGTGACGCTCAGGGTGTGGCGCGCGTGACGGGCGGCGTTCTCGATCAAGTTGCCGACGGCCTCAGATAGATCATCGTGATCGATCGGAGCTGTCAGGCCAGGCGGCACGTCGATGATCCAGTCAAGCCGCTCTCCGTCCGGCGTGCGCTGCACCACGCGGGCCAGTTGCTCGATGACGGCCGCCACGTTGGCTTCGGAGGCCCGGCGCGATGACGCGAGGCGCACGCGGGCCAACTCGCGCTCGACGGTACCCTGCATGGAGCGCGTGACGGTGGACAGGTTGAGCGCGGCGGCGGTGTGGCCGTCCTTGGCGAGGCGCTCGATCTCCGCCTGCAGGACCTGCAGCGGCGTGCGGAGTCCATGGGCGAGGTCTCCCGCGCGCGTTTTGGCCTTCGCCAACTCGGCGTCGCGCGCGTCGATCAAGGCATCGATCTCCTGCGCGAGCGGTTGCACCTCGTCCGGGAACTCGGAGCCCATGCGCTGGGTCTTGCCGGAGCGTACGCCGGCGAGACGCGTGCGGATCGCCGCCAGTGGACGCAGGCCGACGGTGACCTGCAGCCACGCGGCAGCCAGCAGCAACGCGCCGAGGATGGCGAGAAGCGGCGTCAGGTCGAGCGCAAACTCGTGCACGGCGGTGGCGATCTCGGAGGACTCACAGGCGACCGCGATGCGCGCCGTTCCGCCACCCATGCGCGCCGGCAGCGCGACACGGCGTTGAAGAAGGTACAGCTGCGTCTTGCCGGGGCCGGGGATGCGATGGTGATGAATGGCGTCGTCGACCTCAGCCTCCGCCGGCAGCGCCAGCTCCGCATCCCATAGCGATCGGGATCGTAGGACGGTCCCGTTCTGCTCGTGGACGATCTGCCAGTAGAGACCCGACAGGGGGACCTCGAAGCGAGGGTCGGCCGGCTGGGTCGAGAGTGCAAGCTGTCCGGATGCGTCCCGTTCGAGGTGCGCGGTCAACTGGTTGAGGTGCGCCGAGAGCTCGGCGTCGAAACGCCGCTCGACGTGGCGCTCGAACAGCACCGTCAATCCGTAGCCCGCGAGCCCGAGCGCGATGGCGGTCGAGACGACGCCCGCGATCAGCAGCCTCAGGCGCAGCGACCGGAACGTCATTCGGTGTCGTCCCCGACGACGTATCCGAAGCCGCGGCGGGTCTGCACGACGTCGGCGCCCAGTTTCTTGCGCAACCGCGTGACGACGGCTTCGAGCGCGTTGGCGTCGCGCGCATCGTCGTCACCGTAGAGGTGCTCGATCAGCTCGCCCGGTGATACGACGCGGCCCTTGTGGTGCAGCAGATATGCCATGAGGCGGTATTCGAGCGGCGAGACGGCGATGCTCACGCCGTCGATCATGACGCGCATCTGGCGGGTGTCGACCGAAACAGGGCCGGCCGACAGGATCGGCGAGGCGTGGCCGGCCGCGCGGCGGATCAGGGCACGCACGCGAGCCAGCAGCTCCTCGATCTGGAACGGCTTGGCGAGATAGTCGTCGGCGCCTGCGTCGATGCCTTCGACGCGCTCGGGCCAGGCACCGCGGGCGGTCAGGATGAGCACCGGCATCTGGCGCACGGCGCCGCGCCAGCGCTTCAGGACGGCGAGGCCATCCATCTTGGGCAGGCCGAGGTCGAGCACGACGAGGTCGAAATCCTCCGTGTCGCCGAGGAACCAGGCTTCCTCGCCGTCGGAAGCCGTCTGAGTCTGGTAGCCGGAGGCGCCGAGGGCAGCCGATACGGCAGCCGCGATCTGCGGCTCATCCTCGACGACGAGAATGCGCATCAGTCGTCATCCTCGATGCTCAGGATCGCACCGGTTGCGGCATCGACCTCCACCTCCATGAGGCGGCCGGACTGGTCGATGACATCGAACTCGTAAACGATGCTTCCGTTGTCCTCCACCTCGAGCTCGACGCCGAGGATCTTACCCGGCAGATGCGGCTTAACTTTTTCGATGATCTCGGACAGGGGGCGGATGCGGCCTTCGAGCAGGGCTTTGCGTGCGATCTCCTGATCGCGCGCGTCGTCGCCGGCGCGGGCGGGCGTCGTCACGATGGAGCTGATCGTCATTGCAGCGAGCAGGGCTATTCGGACCATCGATGGCGTCTTCATGCGGGACTAGGTGCACGGTTTTGGCTGACAAACTCCTGACGTGGGCCGTCAGGGCGCGATCAGCAGCGTCAAGGCAAACAGGTGGCTCCCGGGTAATGGCTGCCGCCCGAGCCCATGCAACATAAACGGAGATGATCCCATGAAAAAGCTTCTGGCCGTGTCCCTTCTCTCGCTCGCTCTCGCGACGCCCGCTTTCGCCGATGACGACGATTATTTCGGGCCGCTCAACGTGCCGCGCGATCAATGGCTGTCCGTGTCGGAGGTGGTCCAGAAGATCGAAGCAAAGGGGTACAAGGTCCGCGAGATCGAGGCGGACGACGGTGTTTACGAGTTCGAGGCCATCGATTCGTCGGGCGCCCGGGTCGAGGGGCATGCGCACCCGGCGACGGGCGAAATCCTCAATACGCGCCCCGACTAAGACGGATTGGCCCTGATGCGAGCTCCCGAGCTCCGGCGGTGTCGTGCCGCCGGAGTCTCGATCGCAGCTACGAGGCGCGGCGCTTGCGGGTTGCCGCCGCTTTTCTCGCCGCGGCGGACCGTGCGGCGGCGGGGCGTGCGGCCGAGGCCCGTCCGCCGATCTTTCCGCCTTTATGCGCGGCCGGATGTCCGGTCTTCGTGCCGCGGCCGGATCCGCCCGGCTTTTTGCCGCCGCCATCGTCCTTGTTGACGGTTGCCCAAGCGCGGCGCTCCGCTTCTTTCTTTTTCACGCCCCGCTTCTCGTAACCCTCGGCGACGTGGTCGGCCTTGCGCTCCTGCTTGGCCGTGTACTTGCTCTTTGCTCCTCGCGGCATGGACTCCTCCTGAGGTCGTCACTGCGACGCTTCCGGTGGTCAGAGTTTCACGCTCCGGAAGCTTACTCACCCGCATTCAACATCGGCTTCGGGAATCGGTTCCGCGTGCGCCTGGCGTCTCCGCTGGCGCGGATGCTGCTTTGGTCTGGCATGGCCAGTTAAGCCTTGCTCTTGCTTCGGGAGATGCCGTAGCTAGCGCGGACTTCAGCCGAGAGGACGAATGCATGGCCGAGACGTTTCGCGTGCTGATCGCGGATCCCATCCATGAGGACGGGCGCAAGATCCTCGAAGCTGACGGCGCGCTTGCCGTCGATGTGGAAACGGGCCTGGATCAAGCCGCGCTCATCGAGCGCATGCCGCGTTACGATGCGCTCATCGTGCGCTCGAAAACCAAGGTAACGGAGCCGGTTATCGCCGCGGGCACGGCGCTCAAGGTGATCGGCCGCGCCGGTATCGGCGTCGACAACATCGATGTGCCGGCGGCGACGGGACGCGGCATCGTCGTGTTCAACACGCCCGACGCCAATGCGACGACGACGGCGGAGCTCACGATCGCGCATCTCCTTTCGCTCAGCCGCCATCTGCCGCAGGCCGACCGTTCGGTGCGCAGCGGAGCCTGGACACCGACGCGGTTCGTCGGTGCGGAGCTTTCCGGCAAGACGATCGGCATCATCGGCTTCGGCACGATCGGCAGGCTGGTGGCGGCGCGGGCGGCCGGCCTCAAGATGCGGGTGCTCGCCTACGACCCGTTCGTCGCGCCGGAGATCCTGGCGGAAGCGGCGGCGGAACCGGCCGACCTTGACGGGTTGCTTGCCGCTTCCGACTACGTGACGCTGCATTGTCCGCTGATCGACAAGACGCGGAATCTCATCGACGCGGCGCGCATTGCCCGCATGAAACCCGGTGCGCGGCTCATCAACTGCGCGCGGGGCGGACTGGTCGACGAGGCGGCGCTGGCTCAAGCATTGACCAGCGGTCATCTGGCGGGCGCCGCGCTCGATGTGTTCGTCCAGGAGCCGCCGAAAGAGTCGCCGTTGCTGGCGCTCGACAGCGTCGTTCTGACGCCGCATCTCGGAGCTTCGACGGAAGAGGCGCAACAGGCCGTGAGCGTACGGATCGCCGAGGACGTGGCGCGGTTTCTTGCGACCGGGGCGGCGGAAAGCGCCGTTAACCTGCCACGCATCTCGGGGGAGCAGCTTGCGCGCACGCGGCCTTATCAGGAGCTTGCCCGCGCGCTGGGGCGGCTCGTCGGGTCGCTCAGCGATGGTCCGATCGACGAGCTCGTGGTGCGGCTGTTCGGTGCCGTCGCCGAGCTCGATCCGCGGCCGATCACGGCCGAAGCATTGGTTGGGCTGCTCAGCAAGCGTCTGGCAGGGCCGGTAAACCGCGTCAACGCGGCGCATCTCGCGCGGGCGCAGGGCGTCGAGGTGCGTGAGTCGCGGTCCGAGCACGCGCGCGATTACGTTTCCCTCATCGAGGTCAGCGCAGTCACGAAGACGGAGACGACGACGGTTGCCGGCACGCTGCTCGGCGGGCGGCTGCCGCGCCTCGTGAGAATCGATACGTACGATGTCGAGGCCGTGCCGAAGGGGCATTTCCTGTTCACCCAACATTCGGATCAGCCCGGCGTGGTCGGCGCACTCGGCAACGTGCTCGCGCGCGAGCGGATCAACATCTCGCGCATGCATGTGGGGATGGACGGGAACGGCGGCGCCGGCGAGGCCATTGCGCTGGTCAGCATCTCTGCGCCGTTGTCACAGACGGCGCTGTCCGAGATCGCCGCCTTGCCGGCGATTGTGCGGGCGGTGACGTTCGAGTTGTGATCGACTATCGCCGCACTCGCTTTCTGGTGGAACGGGACACCTTGCCATGACGCTTCCTGATACGCCTAG
>JAFKKW010000057.1 GCA_017304275.1 Hyphomicrobiales bacterium
GATGCTTGATGCGGAAGGTGATGGAGGCGTGTCCGCCCTTGGTATCGATGTCGTAGTCGGCAGCGGATGCCGCAGTCGATCCGGCAACGGCAACCAGAAGGGCGAGGAAAGCAAGACGTCGCGTCATGGAAACAGTCCTTTGCAGTGGAGGAGGTGCAGAAATCGTCATGCAGTCGGCGGGCCCGACCACATGCGCGAGAGCGAGCGGCCGCGATCGACGACATGATGTTTTACGGCCGCCGCCGCGTGAACCACGGCAATCAGGATCACGGCGTAGGCAAGGTAGGCGTGGATCGCGCCAGCGGTATCCTCGAGACCCTTGTTCTCGCCGGGCGAGGGGAGACTGAACCAGCCGAACACTTCGATCGGCCGGCCATCAGCGGTCGAGATCAGATAGCCGCTCACCATGAGCGCGAGAAGCAGCGGATAGAAGCCCCAGTGCACGATGCGGGATGCCGTTCGCTCGAACGGCTTCAGGTCATCGTCGTCGGGCGTGACATTTGCGAGACGCCAGCCGAAGCGCAGGGCAAGCGCGATAAGGAGAAGGATGCCGACACTTTTGTGAAGGTTCGGAGCCGAATGGTAGTAGGGGCTGTAATAGTCGAGATCGACCATCCATATGCCGACGGCGAACATGGCGATGATCGCAAACGCCATCAGCCAATGAAACAGACGGCTCACGAGACCGTAGCCGCCGACCGCGTCGCGCATCGACATTGCTTGCTGTTTCCCCTCACGCGGTGCGCAATCCTGCGGATCGCTCATCCCACACCGGCGTGCGCGTGTACGTATGGTCGGGGGAAGTCGTTTCAAGTCGCAACAGCGCAACAGGCTGGTTCCGAGCGAGAACCAGCCTGGTGGAGAGATTCTTCTCACAGCGAATAATACGTAGGTAACAAAGCGGCCGCAGGCATTGCCTGCGGCCGCAGTGTTATCAGACCCACCAGGACGCGCTTAGAACCCGAAATAGATTCCGACGCGCGGGCGGCGATAATACGGGTAATAACCGCCGTAATAATACGGACGATAATAACGCCGATGATGCCAATGGCGATGACGGTGCCAACGATGGCGGTGATAGTGGCGGTGCCGCTTCCAGCGGCGTTTGCGCACTTCATGCAGGTTGCTGGCATCTGCATTCTTTGCCGCCTGGGCCACACCGGCGCTTCCTGCGGTCATGGCCTGAGCGGGAGCATTTGCGGCAAAGAATGCCGCACCGGCTCCGAGCAAGGCCATAGCGATAAATTTCCGCATGGCTGATTTCCCTTTCTCTGGTTGGTCCCGGGTGATGTGCGAAATTATAGTACGAGTTCCATGAATTCCGGATCACATAATCGCTCGTCGAGCGGTGATCGGCGTCATCCGTGCACCAACATTTTTGCGCCGCAACGCGCAGATATCAAAGGCTGGAGGACGCCCACAATCATATCGTTGCAAACTTCCCTATCGCCGCATGGTTCCTGTCGCTGTGGATTTTGCTGATGCACCGGTGAGTGCTTTCGACGCCACCGTTGCTCTTTGCGGGCAGGCTCGGCATTGTCCCCGCTCAAGCTCAGCTGCTCCTCACCGCGCCAGGACCTGAATGAATACGCCGCTTCCCGTCCCTTCGGGGCAACTCTCCTATCTGCCCCACGTCGATGGATTGCGCGCGCTTGCGGTTGCGCTCGTCGTCGTGTTTCACGCTTGGCCGAACGTAATTCCTGGCGGCTTCATCGGCGTCGACGTCTTCTTCGTCATCTCGGGCTTCATCATCACGCGGCAGATTTTCTCCGAGATGGAAGTCGGGACGTTTTCCTTCGCGTCGTTTCTCGGACGCCGTGCGCGCCGGCTCATTCCGGCGGCGCTCGTGTGCTCGGCTTTCGTCACGGCCGCGGCAGTGCTGATCCTGATGCCCGATGCGCTGATGGCCTACAGCGAAAGCCTGGCGGCCGTATGGACGATGACCGCAAATGTCCATTTCTATCTCAGGTCCGGCTATTTCGACGCGCCATCGGCGGAAGCGCCGCTCCTGCACATGTGGTCGCTGGCGGTCGAGGATCAGTTCTATCTGACATGGCCGCTGCTGCTGCTGTTGCTCTTCCGCCGGTTCAGGGCGCGCCAAGCGATCATCGCTGCCGTGCTCGGGCTCGCGGCGCTGTCGCTCGCGCACTCCGCCTACAGCGCCGAGTCCGATCCGAGCCTGGCGTTCTACCTTCCGCTCTCGCGCGCGTTCGAGCTTCTTGCCGGCGCGGCGCTCGCGCTGGCGGCTCCTCTCATCAAACCGCTCGCGCCGCGCGTGCGCGGTGCGCTCTACCTTTTAGGCCTGGCGCTGGTCGTGGCCTCGGC
>JAFKKW010000058.1 GCA_017304275.1 Hyphomicrobiales bacterium
GGGAATGACGCGGTGCATCATCGCTGCGCGCTCGGCGCTCCTCTCCCCGCGCGAGCGGCCGCGCCAGCCCACCGCCTCCCAATGGTTGGCAGCGACGTTGGGGCCTACGTGCACGCGCGCATCCGTCTCCGTCCGCTCGATGACGACAATCTCGGTCGCCCTGAGGCCTGCGAGCGAGAAGATGGCGGGGGTCGAGATCGGGGCGCGCGTCAGCCGTTCGCGGGCCTCGGTGAAATCGGCTGCGGTCTCGAACACCGTGCGCAGAAGATGCGCCGGCGTCGGATGCGGCATGGTCCATACGCGGCGGCGGCTGACGGCCCAGTCGAGCACGTAGAAGCCCATAGCCTTGCGCATGGGCGCCTGATTGAGGGCGGCGGAGAAACGCCCGGGCGCCATGCCTGTCAGAACGCCGGTATAGCCGGGCCACGTCAGGGTGACGAAGCGTCCGTGTGGACTTTCGACCCGCGCCGCGATGACATGCCGGCCGAGGCCGGGCGTGCGCCAGTCGAGCACGCGGACGAGCCGCGCGGTCTTGCGGCTGGGGCCGGGCGCGACGCGGCAGGTACATGCCCATTCGTAGTTGACCGAGAAGAAGTAGGCGCCGGGCCGGGCAAGGCGCGCCGCAATGGCATCGATCTCGGCGAGATGCGCATTCTCCCACTTTGCGAGCCAGCGGCGCGAGACCTTGTCGAGCTGGCGCAGCGCCGCGGACGGCAATGGCCCCGTCGCCAGATCGAGCAACTCGTGCGCGCGCGCCTCGTGTGCCACGAGCGTTTCCATGGCGAACGACGGCCCGGTGTCGAGCACCGGGATGGCTTCGAGTGGTGGAGAGGCGAGCGCGTTGGCGAGCATGAGAGCGGCGGCCTCCAGCCGCCACGACGTCTTGTCGATGTCGCTTAGAGGTAGGCGCTATTCGCAAGGCGTCAAGCGTAGACGCATCGCGCACCTCCCGACGGACGCGCAGGTCAGGTTTCGTCCCGCGGCATGATCAGCCAGAGGATGAGATAGGTCAGGATGCCGGGAAAGCCGATCGACGCGATGGTCGCGATGACATAGAGCAGCCGTACAATGGTCGGGTCCCAACCCAGCCATCGTGCGATGCCGCCGCAAACGCCGGCGATCATCGCGCCTTGTCGTACGCGCCTCAGTGGCGGCGATGAGTTGGACACCGAGGGATCCATCCTGCCCTTCCGTAGCCGATCCGAACACAACTCGCTGAACGCCCTCAAGGACATTCCGTTCCAGGACAAATGCCCGGCTACGCGGCGCTCCGTCGCCAGTACTGCGCGTTCTGCAATCCGTGATGTCTCGATGCAGCGCTCATCGCTTCCGTGCGTGAGGCTGCATTGCGTCCTCGCCCGAGATGGTGTTCAAAGTTTCGCTCGATTGCTCCTTCGATACCGCCCGGGATACTTCTCGATATGAGCCTATCTGAGACCAGCGACGTGCCGTTTCTCGAAAGCGTTGTCGGGCGCATGAACGGGTTCCTCTACCGGTGCCGCGCCGACAAGGCGTTCACGATGCTCGAACTGACATCTGGCTTCGAGCGATGCTTCGGCTTTCCGGCCGACATCGTGCTCAACAACCGGGATCGGTCGTTCGCGTCGCTCATCCATCCGAGCGACGCCGAGGCGGTGGACCTGGCCGTGGTGCGCGGCCTCCAGCAGCGCACGAACTGGACGGTCAACTATCGTCTCCAGCATGCCGCAGGCTATTACGTCTGGGTGCACGAGGACGGCGGCGGTGTGTGGGACGAGGCGAACGCGCTTGCCTTTCTGGAAGGCGCGGTGTTCGACATGCACCATCTTTACGCCAGCCTTCAATCGCAGTTTGAAACGCCCGCGCCGGGGTGACGGTGGCGCCGTAGGGCGATCATCGCTGCGCTATTCGCAGGGCACCGTCAGCGTCTGGCCGATGGTCGCGAAGAACTTCTTGCATCCGAGATCGGCGACCACCTCCGGGTGCCGCGCTGCCGCCGGCTTGGCCTCGAGCAGGGCCGCGGTCGAGATCGGTTTCGCGGGGCGGGCCTCTTCCGTCTGCGTTGCGGTCTCATCGACCTTGGCGGCGGCGTCCTCCCGGGTCACGGGCGCGGGCTTGGCGAGCCGCTTCTGCTTCGACACCGCCATGTCGGCCGGCTTCGCGGCAACGGCGATGCGCTTTTTCTGGTAGGGCTTGCCCCGGACCGGCGTGTTGATCACCTCCGGCACGTACTCGCACTAGATGCACGCCTCGGCCGAGGTTGCGAAAGAGGTTGCTGTTGCAATGATGGCAACGGCGGCGGCGAGAACGGTCCTGGTCATTTGTGCCTCCCGGCGGTC
>JAFKKW010000204.1 GCA_017304275.1 Hyphomicrobiales bacterium
CCTCTCCCCGGCGGGGAGAGGCCGACTTCCGAGCATCGCGAGGAAGGCGGGTGAGGGGGAGGAGCCGATTCCGGCTAAGTCGGAAACACTCTAGATGCCGGTGTGTCCAGCCTTGAGAAAGGGAAGGACATGACCCAACCACTCGTCGGGTGCATCCTGCGGGATCCAGTGCGAGGCGCCTTCTACGCGGATAAGGCGAGCGTTCGGGATCTCCGATGCCAATCGGACACCATCGGATATCGGCTGCCAAGGATCATCGACGCCCCAGACCAACAGTGTGTCTGCGGAAATCTGCTTGTGCCGCGGCGCCAGCATCGTGGTGTGACTGGTATTTAGTCCCGATGCATTCCGGATCATGCTTATCTTGCCGGCTTCCGTGACGTAGGGCGCAACAATCCCGTCAAGGAACTCATCGGTTAGTCGATCGGCACGGCTCAAGCCGTCCTTGAACCCACTGAGGAGAAAATTACGAATCTCCGCGGTGGACTTATGTTTCCACGCTGGATTTGCGATTTGGATCATGTCGTCAATTGGCCAGCTGTCATAGGCGACGATATTTGACAGCACGAGCTTGTTCACGCGATCCGGGTTTTCGATCGCCATCATAAGCGCCACGCCCCCACCGGTGTCGTGACCGATAAGCGACGCAGAGTCCAAATCGAGTTGATCCATGAGCGCAAGCACCATGGCTTTTTGCGCCACAAGTGAACGATCGAACAGATCGCGCTGGTCGGACATTCCATGACCGAGGAAGTCTGGAGCGATGACGCGGTTCTGGCGCGCGAGCGCGTCTATGACGTCATGGTACAGGTACGACCAGGTTGGAATCCCATGCATGAGAATGACAGGGGCGCCGTGCCCGACATCTGTATACGCGATCTGCACGGGAACGACGGCCGCCTGGCTGAGTTCGACCCGCTTCTGGCGTGCTGCGAAAGTCTGGTAATTCATCCGTGTTGTCTCCATTTATGATCATTCGATAATAAAATAGTCGGCCAGTAGTCCCACGCGACGGGGCGCGACGCTTATCGGGCAAGTATTGAGGTGAGAGCGCCGAAGGCGAGTTTTGCAGACCCCGCTGAACCCTTTGCACGGCTATGAAGCATGGCGCCGTCGCCGAGCGTCACAATCATGCGGGCAAGCGCTTTAGGATCTGCCTTCGTAGAAATCTCGCCCGACTTCTGTGCCGCAACGATCGCTTCGAAGAACGCGGCAACAAGCTTGCGATCGGCTTGCTCGATGACGTCGGCGATTGCGCGATCTTCGCGCCCAAGTTCCCCCGTCGTGTTGACCATCAAGCATCCCTGATCGACCTCACGACTGGCATCCTCCAGCCACAAGGCCAAGGCGTTTTGAATTGCGGCGAATGCAGGTCGCCGGCGGTCCTTGAGGCATTGCACGACCCGATCCACGCGCGATTTCGAGTAGTGCCGCAAGACAGCGAGAAAAAAGCTATGCTTGTCTCCGAACGCATAGCGCAGGCTTTGCGCATGCATTCCGGTAGCTTCTTCCAGCATTTTGAATGTGGTGTTGCCATAGCCGTTGGCCCAGAAGACTCTCATCGCCTGGGTGAGAGCCTCTTCAGGATCGAAAGAACGCGGCCGGCCGGGGTATCGCTTAGGCTCCATGGCCTATTTATTTATGACGAATAATAAACTGTCAAGATCGTCTCGAAGAATGCCCCGGCGCGGCGCAGCAATCATTCGCACCGCGAGCCGGGGCATGTCCGCTGCCGGCGTCCTAGATCTTGCGGCTGTCGTAGGCCCAATGCAGCAGCGCCTGACGCTGGCGTCTGCGGCAGAAGATATCGCCACGCTCGCAGTTGCGCTCGATCTGCCGGACGTGGCGGCGCATGGCTTTCCATCGCCCGATCTGGCGTGCGTCCTCGTCCGGTAGGCGGCGGCCCATGTAATAGCGGCAGTACCATTGAAACCAGCCGCGCGGATCGTCGGCATGGATCCAGCCCTTTCGCCGCCATTCGGACAAGGGCTGGCTCGCATCGACGCCGAAGAGGTTGAGCGTCGGGTCCTTTCCATCGGGTGAGAGCTTGGCCCGGGCGAACCAGCTCCTGGGAAACTCGCTCCCGCAATCGGTCATGTACTTGCCGCCGAAAACGCCGAGGCGGAGCATTTCGGCGGGCGTCAGATCCGGCCGGAACTCGGGATCGAACCCGCGGCCGGGAGGCTGGGTGAGGTGATATCGGTAATTGCGCTGCATGCGGTCGTTGACCGTGACGGTTCTCGGTTTCACATGCGCGTCCTTGGCCCGGATTGCAGGTCCTGAGTACCACGACCCGCGACGTTGCGGGCGCTACGGGATCGTCCGACCACGGGAAGTCACACGCCGGCTTGGAAATGGCGGCCGCCGGCTCCCCCATCTGGCCAACCTCATTGTCGCCGCCTATAGTCCGTGGCGCGCTGACCGGGAGCGTCCGGGAGCACCGGCCGCGCAGACGGGCGGATCGATGTAGGGAAGCGTTTCATGATTGAATTCAAGGATCTGTGGCGCGGGCATCCGATCAACGAGAGCGTGACGACGCCATGCATCGCGCCTCACAATCTGACCAACCTCGAAGGTAAGCAGGTTCTGCTCGGCTTCCCCGTCTTCGCCAACCAGTGCGCCATCCGCATGGGCGTCGCCCTGCGCCGTGCTGGCGTGCAGCCCTCCCAGCTCTCGGGCATCTCGCACTGCTCGGTGCACCCGCGTGACGAGATGCACTTCATCAACGCCAGCCAGCTCGCCAACGGCATCGCGCGGGCAAGCATCGCCGGCATCGGTCCCACCGAGAAGTACATCGGCGCCGACGCGGCGGAGTTCTACCCGAAGATCTTCGGCCGCACGGGCATCATCTATATCCAGGACTACTGGCGCCGCTCGAGCGACTCCGGCCGCCCGACCGGCGATCATATCGATGTCTGGAACGGCTACCGCTCGTCGGCGAAATGGCTGATGGAGTGGTTCTCGTGGCTCGGCTACTACTCGAACTATGCCGGCGCAGGCGAGATCTGGTTCTGGGAAGTGAAGTAGGAAGCCCTACGCCGCACCCGGTCAGGTGCGCGCACGGGTTTCAATCTAAGCGAAGGCTGCCGGAGGTTGGAATGCGCTATTTCGTTGCCATCATTTTCGCGATCGCGGGCGCCGCGCTGGCCATGCACTTCCTGAGCGGCCCCGTCGCCGACTGGGCGGCACTGCAATTCAAGTTCGAGAGCTCGGACGAGGCCGAGAACGTCAACCAGCTCGCGTTCATGGTGGTTAACCTCGCCGGCCTGATCGTGGGCTGGACCATCGGCTGGATGATCGGCGGGCCCCTGCGCGGAGCGCGCTAAAAAGAAGGAATGGCGGAGCGCGCTAAGACTAACGAATGGCAGGCGCCGCGACCCTTGCCCGGCGGAAGCACCTGCCGGGGCTGGGATGGTCGCAGCGACACGGATCGACCTTGACCCCGCCGCCGGGGAGCCTCAAGTACAGCCGTCGAATGGCTCCATAGGCGGACAATGACGGATCGCGTGAGCGAGCGGGTTGAAACGATCGAGGTCGCCGAGCGCGAGGCCGGCATGCGCCTCGACCGCTGGTTCCGCGTGCATTTCCCCGAGATCACCCACGGCTACCTGCAGAAGCTACTGCGTTCGGGTCAGGTGCGCGTGAACGCCAAGCGCGTCGAGGCCAATGCACGCCTCGAAGGCGGCGACCAGATCCGCGTGCCGAAAGCGGCCCGCACGCCGCGCGAGGGTAGTCCCGCCGCCAAGAAGGCCGCCTCGCCGTCCGCCTCGAAGGCCGACCGCGAGTGGATCGAGAGCATGATCCTGTTCGAGGACGACGATGTGCTCGTGCTCAACAAGCCGTTCGGCATCGCCGTGCAGGGAGGCACCGGGACGCGCCGCCACATCGACGGCATCCTGGCCGGCATGGCCGACCGCTTCGGCGATCGCCCGCGCCTCGTGCATCGTCTCGATCGCGACACGACCGGCGTGCTGCTGGTTGCCAAGCATCGCGCGGCGGCCGCCAAGCTCGGCCGCATCTTCCAGACGCGGTCGGCTGCGAAAACGTACTGGGCGCTGGTCAAGGGCGTGCCGAAGCCGCCGCAAGGCAAGGTGGAGGCCGCCCTCGTCAAAGGCTCCGGACCCGAGGGCGACCGCGTCCGCAAGGCGCGTCCCGGCGAGCAGAAGGAGGCCATGCACGCCACCACGCATTATTCGGTGGTCGACCGCGTGGCGCACAAGGCCGCCTGGCTGTCGCTGAAGCCGGTCACCGGCCGCCAGCACCAGCTCCGCGCCCATATGGAGATCATCGGGCACCCGATCGTCGGCGACAACAAATACGAGGGCGGCATGGACCTGCCGGCCGAGAACATCGAGCCGAAGCTGCATCTGCACGCGCGCCGCCTCATCATCCCTCATCCCGCTGGCAAGGCGAAGATCGACGTTTCCGCCCCGCTGCCTCCGCACATGCTGGTCACGTGGGATCTGCTCGGGCTCGATCCGCGTCGCTTCGACAAGGACGATGGATGACCGCAACAGCCCCGAAGCTCGTCATCTTCGATTGCGACGGCACGCTGGTCGACAGCCAGCACGCTATCGTCGCAGCCATGGGCGACGCCTTTCTGTCGGAAGGGTTGACCGTTCCGTCGCGTGAGCGCGTGATCGGCGTCGTCGGCTTGTCGCTCGATATCGCCATCGCGCGCCTCGTTCCGGCAGGAAGCGATCTCCCGCTCGTCGATCGTCTGTCGGACGCCTACAAGGCGGCGTTCGCCGCGCGCCGCCGCCGGCCGGATCATCTCGAGCCTCTGTACGACGGCGTACGAGAGACGTTGCAGCGTCTCGCAGCTCGCGACGACGTCGTCCTCGGTATCGCCACCGGCAAGTCCCGCCGCGGCGTCGATGCCGTGCTGGCGCGGGAGGATCTGGCGAGCCTCTTCGACACCATCCAGACCGCCGACACGCATCCCTCGAAACCGCATCCCTCGATGGTGTTTGCGGCCATGGACGAAACCGGCGCGATTCCGGCCGACACAGTGGTGATCGGCGATACCACCTACGACATCGAGATGGCATTGGGTGCCGGTGCCTCATCGATCGGCGTGAGCTGGGGCTATCACCCGAGCGAGGCGCTTCAGGCAGCAGGGGCGCATCACGTCTCCGACGATTGCGCCGCGCTCGAGCTGGCCCTCGAGCAGATGATGTTCCGGCGGCTCACGGCATGACGCGCGACGGCGACAGCGCGAACGGCAAGCCGGGTGCGCCGAAGATCCCTGCCAAGGATACATTGCGCCCGCTGCCGAAGCGGTTCTATAAGCACGCCGCCGTCGAGCAGCGCGGAGGCGGATTCGCCGTCACGCTCGATGGCCGCGGGATCTGCACGCCCGGCAAGCGCGAGGTGGTCGTGCCCACCGCCGATTTCGCAGCCGCCTTGGCAGCTGAGTGGGACGCGCAGGGCGAGCATGTCGACCCTCGCACCATGCCGCTGACCCGCATCGTCAACTCGGCCATCGACGCGGTCGAGACGCGCAAACGCGAGGTGGTCGACGACATCGCGGCTTTCGCCGGCAGCGACCTCGTCTGCTACCGCGCCGAGAGTCCCGATGCCCTGGTCCGGCGCCAGGCTGACGCCTGGAATCCGGTTCTCGCCTGGGCCAAGCGGGAGCTGGGCGCGGCGTTCGAGCTACGCGCCGGCCTGATGCCGATCGACCAGCCGCCGGAAGCCCTGGATGCGGTCCGCCGCAAGCTCGCGGATCTCGACGCCTTGAGCCTCTCTGCGCTCCATGTGCTGACAACCATCAGCGGTTCGGCGCTGCTCGCCATCGCCCACTGGCAGGGCGAGCTCTCGGCAGACGAGGCGTGGCGCGCCTCCACCGTCGACGAGACCTGGCAGCGCGAGCAATGGGGACACGACGTCGAGGCCGAGGCGCATGCGGCGCGGCGGCGCGCCGAGTTCGACGCCGCCAGCCGCTGCCTCGACTATCTTCGCTCCCGGGGATAAGCGGACGCGCGCGTCATTTGGATCCGCTAAGTCATAAATCGCTGCCACGGCGTCTCAAGCGGTGCTGGCCGATCATTCCATAACAAAGCCGCGCTCGTTCAATCGCCCTTCTTTTCGCGCGGCACGGTGATGTCGACGCCGGGTGCCTGGATACGCGTCTTGTCCCGATCGCTCTCCACCGTCGTGCCGGGGGCTTCGACGCGCGTGCCGTTATCGTCGGAGACGGTCGTGCGCGTTGTGGTGGTTTGAGCAAAAATCATGGCGCCGCCGAGCAGAACGGCGGCGGCGAGAATGAGCAAAAGGGTGTTGCGGTGCATCAGGTCTCCTTGTTGTCGCCGCATGGAAAACCGCAACGGGAACGCATCAGTCGCAAGCGAGGTTCCGGCTCAGGGGTTCGTCGGGACGCACGCGTTAGCGCTTCGTTTACCCAAACGGCCCCAAATGGGGGCTGCAACACAAGCGACAGGAGAGGCCCCCGTGCCCGCAAAAGCCGTTTCCGTGCGCCGCCTCGACCTTCGTCAGCATGCCGTGCTCGCGATGGGCGCGATGCTCGGGCTGATCGCGCTTTTCGGTTGCGGAAATGCGAAAGCCGCCGATCTTGTCGTCGTCTACGATCAGTCGCAGCTCCTGCGCCTGCCGCGGCAGGTATCGAGCGTGATCATCGGCAACCCGTCGATTGCCGACGTCGAGGTCCAGGGCGGCAACCTGCTCGTCGTGACCGGCAAGACGTTCGGCGTGACCAACATCATCGCCCTCGACGCCGAGCGCAACATCATCCAGGACCAGCGCGTGATCGTCACGCGCGACGACGCGCGTACCGTGAACCTGTCCAAGGGATCGGAGCGGGAATCCTATAGCTGCACGCCGAGTTGCTCACCGACGCTGACCATCGGCGACGACAAGGACTACTTCTCGCGCATCTCGCAGCACGCGACGGCGAAGACCCGCTTTTCGAGCGGCGCCGGCGGCGGCAACAACAACAATGATTAGAGCAACGGCCTTTCGGCGCGTGAGGCGCGCGGATTACGCGTCCGCGCCGTTCTTCGGCGTGCACATGGAGCGCTTGCCGCCGGCCTTGATGAAGGCCACGATCTCCATCACCGTCGGATGATCCTTGAACTCCTCGGCGACATCCGCGACGCGCTCGAGCAAGGTACCCTCCTGGGCGAACAGCAGCCGGTAGGCGCGCCTCAGGTCGTGGATCTCGCTGCGCGAGAAGTTGCGCCGCTGCAGCCCGATGATATTGAGTCCCGACAGGTGCGCGCGGTTGCCGAGCGCCATGCCGTAGGGAATGAGATCCTGCTCGAGGCCGCTCATGCCGCCGAGGAACGAATGCGCGCCCACCCGGGCGAACTGGATCACCGCCGCCCCGCCGCCGATGATGGCGAAGTCGCCGACCTCGCAATGGCCCGCCAGCATGACGTTGTTGGAGAAGATGACGTTGTTGCCGACGTGGCAGTCGTGTCCGACGTGCGAGTTGGCGAGAAACGCGCAGGCGTTCCCGACCGTCGTCGTCATGCCGCCGCCCTCGGTGCCGGGATTGATCGTCACCCCTTCGCGGATCAGGCAGTCGGTCCCGATCGCGAGCGTCGACGGCTCGCCTTTGTATTTGAGGTCCTGCGGCTGATGGCCGATGGAGGCGAACGGAAAGATGCGCGTCCGCGCACCGACCGTCGTCCGCCCCGTGACGACCACATGGCTGGCGAGCTCCACGCCGTCGCCGAGCGATACGTCGGCGCCGACGATCGAGAACGGCCCGACCGCGACGCCGTCGCCAAGCCGCGCGCCGTCCTCGACGATGGCGGTCGGGTGAATCTTGCGCTCAGCCATTCTTGCTCGCCGCGAATGCACGAGCCTCTGCCGTGTCGGCGAGCATGGCGCTGATCTCGGCTTCCGCCACCGTCTGCCCGTCCACCTTCGCTTCGCCGAAAAACCGCCAGACGCGACCGCGGTTGCGGATCTTGCGCACGTGGTAATGGAGTTGGTCGCCGGGCAGCACGGGCTTCCGGAACTTGGCCTTGTCGATGCCCATGAAATAGACGAGCTCGGTCTTGTAGTCCTCGCCGAGGCTGTGCACGCAGAGCGCGCCGGCCGTCTGTGCGAGTCCCTCGATGATCAGCACGCCCGGCATGACCGGGTACTGCGGAAAGTGCCCCTGGAAGAACGGCTCGTTGATCGTCACGTTCTTGACGCCGACGCACGTCTCGTCGCCGTTGATGTCGTAGATACGGTCGAGAAGCAGGAAGGGATAGCGGTGCGGCAGCAGCTTGAGGATCTTATTGATATCCGCAGTCTTCGATTGCGGCTTCTTCGTTGCGTCGTCCATCCCAGTCATACTCCATTCTAGCCGGCGGCCGACAGCATGTGTCTCGCGGCCTGATATCCGAACGCGTCAGGCGCCGTTCGCTTCGTCGTCGCGACTACGGCGGCTGAGCCGCTGTATGGCGGCAACCTCGCGCGCCCATTGCTTGAACGGTCGCGCGGGTGTCCCCGCCATGATCGCTCCCGGCGGCACATCGTCCTTCGGGTGAGAGCCGCCGGCAATCTGCGCGCCAGCGCCGATCTTGATGTGACCGACGGCGCCGGACTGGCCGCCCATGACCACAAAATCGCCAAGCTCGGTCGAGCCAGAGATGCCGACTTGCCCAACGATCACGCAATGTCGTCCGATCACTACGTTGTGCCCGATCTGGACGAGATTATCAATTTTAGTGCCCTCGCCGATGACCGTATCCTTAAGAGCACCCCGGTCCACGGTCGAGTTTGCCCCGATTTCCACGTCGTCCTGGATGATGACGCGTCCGACCTGCGGCACTTTGAGGTGACCCTCGCGCCCCATGGCGAAGCCGAACCCGTCCTGGCCGATGCGCACGCCCGCGTGCAGGATCACCCGGTCCCCGACCAGGGCATGCACGACCGAAGCGTTCGCGCCGATATAGCAGTCGCGACCGATCGTAACCCGATATCCGATCACCGCGCCTGCCGCGATGCGGCTCCCGCGCCCGATGCGTGCCTCCGGCCCGACCACGGCACCGGGCTCGATCTCGGCCCCGTCCTCGATCACGGCCGACGGCGAGATGCGCTGATCCCCGCCGCCCGGCGCCGCCTTCGAGCGCATGGCTTCGGGATAGAACAGGGCCATCGCCTGCGCGAACGCCCGGTAGGGGTTTTTCGTCACCAGCGCCACGGTGCCGGCCGGCACGCGCTCCGCGAACTGCGCCGACACCAGGCATCCCCCGGCCGTGGTCGCGAGCAACTGCGGCAGATACTTCCGGTTCTCGAAGAACGACAGGTGGCGCGGAGAGGCTTCCGACAGCGGTTGCACGCCGGCCAGCGTACGCCCGTCGGCAGCCCCGGCCGCGTCCTTGACCTCGGACTGCGTCGCGGCGGCGATCTCGGCCAGCGTGAAAGGCCCGGCGATGTCGAAGAAACCGGGATGGTTCATGGGATGAGACTTTCGCGGTCCTGCCGGCGTGTGTGAGTGCGTGTCTGGGTGATGAGCGGTGCGAGCGGAGCCGGCGCAGTCCGCCGAGAAAACCCACAAGGGGGAAGCGCCGCCCCTCTCATAAAACCATAAGCCCCGCGGGTCCAGCCGGTCCGGCGACAAATCCACCCCGGCGCCGCGGAAACGAAAAAAGCCCGGCGGAATGCCGCCGGGCTTTCTGAAATCGTGCAGCCGTCAGAACTTGGTCGAGGCACCGAAGCGGAAGAACTGCTCTTCGTCGTAGGACTCCTTGGTGAGAGCTTTGGCGAAGTCCATACGGATGGGGCCGACCGGCGACTGCCACATGATGCTCGCACCGACCGACGACCGGATCGTGGAGTCGTCGACCAAGTCGATCTGGCCAGCGCCGCAGTTGCCGGGTATTGCCGCGTTACAGGTATTAATGCTCTTCGCCAGATTATTGGCGTTCCACAGCGAGCCGGCATCTGCGAACACAGCACCCGACAGACCCAGGTCATCTGGTACGAACGGCAGCGGGAAGCGAACCTCGGCCGTACCAGCCCAATAGGTGCGGCCGCCCACCGCATCGTCGGAGGCAAGGTCACGCGGCCCGAAGCCGCCGCGGTCGAAGCCGCGGATCGTCTCGCCGCCACGGTAGTAGAGGTCCGTGAGCCGGATGTCGTCGCCGCCCCAGCCCTCGATATGACCACCGGTCAGGCGGCCGACGAAGGTCAGCTTCTCGCTGATCGGATAATAGAAGCGGCCTTCTGCGTTGACGCGTACGTATTGGACGTCGCCGCCGAGACCGGCCATGTCGGTCGCGACCTGCAGGTAGTAGCCGCTGGTCGGGTTCTTCGGAATATTGCGCCGATCGAACGTGAGCGAGGTGCCGATCGAGGAGGTGAGCGTATCGCCTCTCAAATCGTTCTCGAGCTTCACGAGCTCGGACACATTGGTGCTGTGTTCGTTCACGTCGAGCGAGGCGTACTCGAGCGTGTAGCCGGTCTGCATCCAGAGGTCTTCCGACAGCGGGAAGCCAAGACGTACCGTGCCGCCGGTGCGCGTCGACTCGTAACCGGCCTCTTTCGTCATATCGATCTCCTTGTGGAAGAGATCGAAGCCGGCGGAGAGGTTCTGGTCGAGGAAGCGCGGCTCGGTGAACGACAGGTCGATCTGCATGCGCTCGAGCGAGCCCGCCAGCCTGAGGCGCAGGAACTGGCCGTTGCCGAGCAGGTTGCGCTCGCTGATCGACACGTCGCCGATCACACCTTCCGAGGTCGAGTAGCCGGCGCCGAACGACAGCTCGCCCGTCGACTGCTCGACCAGATCGACGTCGAGAATCACGCGGTCCTGGGACGAACCCGGGCGGCGCTTGATGTCGACCGACTTGAAGAAGCCGAGTGCGTTGAGGCGCTTTTTGGCACGGTCGACGAGCAGCGGATTGTAGGCATCGCCCTCGGCCAGGCGGAACTCGCGCCGGATCACGTAATCCTTCGTGCGCGTGTTGCCGTTGACGTTGATGCGCTCGATGTAGATGCGCGGACCTTCGTCCACGAGATAGGTGAGCGAGATCGTCCGCGCCACGGGATCCGGCACCGCGCGCGGACGAACGCGCGCAAACGCGAAGCCTTGCTCGGCCGTGACCAGGGTCAGCTTTTCCGTGGTCTTCTCGATGTTGCCGCCGTTGTAGGTATCGCCCTGGTGCGTAAGGATGTCGCCGGTGAGCGAGTTGGGATCGAGGCCCGGCAGCGAGTTTTCGATCGTCACCGAGCCGAAGGTGTAGAGTTCGCCCTCATCGATGGCGAAGTTGACATAGAAGCCGGAGGCATCGCGGTCGAGCTCGGCATTGGCCGCCACCACGCGCACGTCTGCATAGCCGTTCTTGAGATAGAACTGGCGCAGAAGCTCACGGTCGAGGTTCATGCGGTCGGGATCGTAGTAGGCGGTGCCCTTGAGGAAGTCGAGCCAGCCGCTCTGCGTCGTCGAGATGACGTCGCGCAGCTGGTTGTCCGTGAAGGCGTGGTTGCCGGTGAAGTTGATGCCCTGCACCTTGGTCGCGCCGCCCTCGTTGATCTCGAACACGAGATTTACGCGGCTCTGCTCGAGCTCGATGATCTTGGGCTCGACCGTCGCGGCGTAGCGGCCCTGGCGGCGATAGACGTCGAGAATGCGCTGCACGTCGCCCTGCACGCGGGCGCGGGTGTAGACGGAGCGCGGCTTGAGCTGGACTTCGGCCTTCAGCGTGTCGGTGTCGACCTCGCTGTTGCCCTCGAAGGCGATCTGGTTGATGACCGGGTTCTCGACCACGTAGATGACGGCGGTATCACCTTCCTGGTTGATCGAGACGTCGGCGAACAGGCCCGTGCCGAACAGCGCCTGCAACGACGCATCTACCTTGCCCGGATCGTAGGGTTGTCCGACGGAGAACTGGAGGTACGAGCGCACGGTCTCCGGCTCGACGCGCCGGTTTCCCTCGACCCGGATATCCCGGACCACGCCCTGCGCATGGGCAGGGTGAGAAAGGGCCACGAACTGTGCGGCTATCATCCCGGAAGCGACGACGGCCAGCCAGAAGAGCTGACGCATCCCCCCAAAGGACATGATCCGAAACGGCACCATGTGCGGATCTGCCTCGCCTTTTTTAGCCGATCCCCCTCAACTCGTGGGACCACGTCGGCAAATGGTCCCGAGTCGTCTTAGGCAAACCCTGGGTTTGGACCCCCGGAGAAATGGCTTCAGCGACGCGCAAAAAAACAAAGTCGTTCGAAGCCCCCTGCCTCGAATCGCGCCGTCGATGCCATTCACTTTGGCATTCTTAACAACTGGGTAAGACCCTGGGAAGTGGCAAGTTTACGTCACTCAACAGAGATTCAGACCGGCCCTCAGCCGCCACCAAATAGCCACCTTCGGCCGAGCCGCATCAGGTCGTTGAGGTTGACGAAAACCACCATCATCAGCACCACGGCGATGCCGATCTGGAAGCCGATTTCCTGCACGCGCTGGCTGAGCGGCCGGCGGCGGATGGCTTCCATGGCGTAGAACACCAGATGTCCGCCGTCGAGCAGCGGAATAGGCAACAAATTCAATAGCCCGATATTGGCCGAGATCAGGGCCGTCCAGCGCAGCAGCGGCTCCCAGCCGAGTTCGACCACCCGCGCCGTCACCTCCGCCATCAGAATCGGCCCGCCCACCTGGTCGGGCGACTGGCGCCCGCCGAAGATGTCGGCGATTCCGGTGATTGTCTGGACGATGTTCGAATACGTTTCCCGAACGCCCAGCCGGGCCGCCTCCACGAACGAGACGGCCACCGGTGCCGGCCGGTCGGGCGAGACGCCGATCCGCCCCCGCTTGGTGGGCGTACCGTCCGGATTGGTGCCCTCGATCGTGTCGGGGACCACGTTGAGCGAAAGCGGCGTGCCGTCGCGGTTGATGGTGAGATCCAGGGCCCGCCCGCCGGCCGGTCCGACCTGGGTGATGACGTCGCTGAAGGAGGTGACCGGCCTCCCGTCGATGGCCGTGATGATGTCGCCGGGCGTGATGCCGGCTTTTGCCGCCGGAGAGTCCGGAAGCACCGTCCCGACCCGGGCCGGCAGCACCCGCACGACGCCGATATCGCCGAGCTTCAGCGTGACACCGAGGTCGCTTTTCTGGTCCTTGACGTCCGGGGTGACGGCGAAGGTGAGCGGTTTGCCGTCGCGGTCCACCGTGATGTTGAGCGTCCGCCCGCTCGAGGCGGTGACGATCCGTACCACGTCGTCGAAGGTCTCGATCCCCCAGCCGTCGATGTCCGTGATGACGTCACCCGCCTTGAGGCCCGCCTTCTCCGCCGGCATCCCGGCCACGACCTCGTCGACGCGCGCCGTGACCATGGAAACGCCGTAAGTCGCGTTGACGGCCGTGTAGATCAGCGCTGCAACCAGGAAGTTCGCCAGCGGGCCTGCTGCAACCACAAATGAGCGTTGCCAGACCGGCTTGCCGTGGAACGAGCCGGGAGGAAGATCCGCGGGCGCCGCGGTGGACGGCTGGCTCGCGGCATTGGCGTCGTCGAGGAATTTCACGTAGCCGCCGAGCGGGATGGCCGCCACTCGCCAGCGCGTGCCATGCCGGTCGACGCGTGCCCAGAGCTCGCGGCCGAACCCGATCGAAAAGGTGGTGACGGTGACTCCGCACCAGCGCGCCGCCAGGAAATGTCCCAGCTCGTGGAAAAAGACCACCACGCCAAGCACGAACAGGAAGGCAAGTGCTTGAAGCGAAAAGGTAAGAAGCGGATTGACGAAGCCTTCGATCATCTCTGCTCAAATCCCGTCGGATGGGGCTCAGTTCATGTCGCGCCGGGCAGGTTTGGCACGCCTGGGCGCTGTCTTAGCTCGGAAGCACATTCCGCGCCATGGTCCGCGCTTCGCCGTCGACGGCGAGCACGTCGTCCAGGGTCGCGACACCGTTAATGAGCCCCTGGGCTTCGGCCTTTTCAAGACATCTGGCGACCGTCGGCGCGATATCGAGGAACCCGATGCGCCGGTCGAGGAAGGCCTGCACCGCCACCTCGTTGGCAGCGTTGAGCACGGCCGGCGCCGCGCCGCCCCGGTTGAGCGCCTCCGTGGCGATGCCGAGCGCCGGGAAGCGGTCGTGGTCGGGAGCCTCGAAGGAGAGGCTCTTGAGCGCCACCAGATCGAGTCGCGGCACGGGCGTCGCGATCCGCTCGGGCCAGGCCAGCGCCAGTGCGATCGGCGTGCGCATGTCCGGGTGCGAGAGCTGCGCCATCACCGACCCGTCCTCCATCATGACCAGGCAATGCACCACCGACTGCGGATGCACGACCGCTTCGAGCTGGTGCGCGGCGACCGGGAACAGATGGAACGCCTCGATGAGCTCGAGCCCCTTGTTCATCAGCGTCGCGGAATCGATGGTGACCTTGGCCCCCATCGACCAGTTCGGATGCTTGAGGGCCTCCTCGGGCGTGACGCGCTGAAGCTGCTCCTTGGCGAAGGTGCGGAACGGGCCGCCGGAAGCCGTCAGGATGATCTTCTCGATGGAGCCGGCAGACGTCCGGCCGATGGCCTGGAAAGCCGCCGAATGCTCGCTGTCGACGGGCAGCAGCTCGGCGCCGCTGCGGTCGATCTGTGCCAGGAAGATGTCGCCGGCCGAGACGAGGCATTCTTTGTTGGCGAGCGCCACGCGCCGTCCCTGCTCGGCGGCGGCGAAGGTCGGCCGCAAGCCTGCGGCCCCGACGATGGCGGCCATGATGCAGTCGGCGGGCTCGCGGGCCGCCGCTTCCACCGCTCCGGCGCCGGCCGCCACGCGAATGCCCGTTCCCGCGAGCAGGCTTTTGAGCTCGGCGTAGTGGGCCTCCTCGCCGATCACCGCGAGCTTGGCGCGATGCTGGATCGCAAGCGCGGCGAGACGGCTTGCGTTGCATTGCGCGGTGAGCGCCACCACCTCGAACCGCTCCGGATGATGGTGCACGAGATCGAGCGTGCTCGCGCCGATCGAGCCGGTGGCGCCGAGCACCGACAGCCGCAGCGGCGCAGTAAGGGCCGCCGCCGGACGCTCGCTGGCGCTCTCCGCGTCGCTGACGCGCGCCGTGCTGCTCGATGCGCCGACCGCATGCGCCATGGTCAGTTCTTCTCCATCAGTGCGTGGCGACTTCCATCAGGATAGGCCCCACATGATAGCCCGTCACGCCGCCTAAGGCGTCCCGGGCATGAAACCGGCGAGCAGCGCCGCCGCAGGGGCTTGGGGATCGATGAACAGTGCGGCCAGCGCCAGCGCGACCGCCACCGGCACCAGCCCGTCCATGCGATCCATGAAACCGCCGTGCCCAGGCAGGAGCTGGCTCACGTCCTTGACGTGAAACGCCCGTTTCATCGCCGATTCCGCGAGGTCGCCCAGTTGCGCGACAAGGCCCATGCCGAGGCCGATAACGGCGAGCGCAGCAATCGGCGCCGAGATCGCGTAGGCGAACAGCCCTGCCGTCAGCGCCGCGCCGAGAACGCCTCCGATGAGCCCGCTCCAGGTCTTGTTGGGAGAGACCGCGGGCGCCAGCTTGGGTCCGCCGAGGGTGCGGCCAGCGACGAAGGCGAGCGTGTCGGTCGCCGCGACCACGAGCACGATGAACAGCACGGACTGGAAGCCGGACGGCTCGTTGCTACGCAGCCAGATGAGCGCGACGGCCGGCAGGCCCGCATAGAGCACGCCGGTCGCCGAAAGGATCGGATGCCGGCCGAACTCGAGCGCCAGTACGATGATGGTGCCGATCACGAGCGCCGCGACGCCGAGCGCGGCGAACCCGAACGCTGCGAGCGCGACCGCCGCCGCCATCGCGAGGGCGTGCACGATCAGCGTCGCGTCGACGCCGTCGCCGCGCACCACCCGCGACCACTCCCAGCTCATGACCAGGGCAACGATCAGCGCCAGCGCCGAAAAGGGGAGCGCGCCGGCCCACGTGGCGGCGAAGGCGACGATGGCGAGGCCGAGCGCCGAGACCGCTCTCAGCATGACGTGAGCCGATTGCGGCGCAGGTGCAATTGTTTCCGTACCGGGAGTGAGCGTGCTGTCGTCGTTCATGGGCCTAGGCCGTGGACCGGCAAGGCAACCCGCCGAAGCGACGTTCGCGCATCGTGTACTGCGAGATTGCCTCGAGCAGAAGCTCGCGGCCGAAGTCTGGCCAGTAGGCGTCGAGGAAGACGAACTCCGTATAGGCGCACTGCCATAG
>JAFKKW010000254.1 GCA_017304275.1 Hyphomicrobiales bacterium
GAACAGCTTCTGATACTGCTTGACCAGCGCGTTCTTCGGCTCGGTGAGGATCTTGATCAGCGCCTCGACGTCGAGATCCTCGAGCGTCGCGATCACCGGCAGGCGGCCGACGAATTCCGGGATCAGGCCGAACTTCAGCAGATCCTCGGGCTCCACCTCGCGCAGCACCTCGCCGGTGCGCCGCTCGTCGGGACCCAACACCTTCGCGCCGAAGCCGATCGACGTGCCCTTGCCGCGCCGCGCGATGATCTTCTCGAGACCGGCGAACGCGCCACCGCAAATGAACAGGATGTTCGAGGTGTCGACCTGCAGGAACTCCTGCTGCGGATGCTTGCGACCGCCCTGGGGGGGAACGGATGCGACCGTCCCTTCCATGATCCTGAGCAGCGCCTGCTGCACGCCCTCGCCCGACACATCGCGCGTGATCGACGGATTGTCCGACTTGCGGCTGATCTTGTCGATCTCGTCGATGTAGACGATGCCGCGCTGCGCCCGCTCGACGTTGTAGTCGGCGTTCTGCAGCAGCTTCAGGATGATGTTCTCGACATCCTCGCCGACGTAGCCGGCTTCGGTGAGCGTCGTCGCATCCGCCATCGTGAACGGCACGTCCAGGATGCGCGCCAGCGTCTGCGCGAGCAGCGTCTTGCCGCAGCCCGTCGGGCCGACCAGCAGGATGTTCGACTTCGCAAGCTCGACGTCGTTGTTCTTTGCGGCGTGGTTGAGCCGCTTGTAGTGATTGTGAACCGCGACCGAGAGCACGCGCTTGGCGTGGAACTGCCCGATCACATAGGAATCGAGGACGGTGCAGATTTCCTGCGGGGTCGGCACGCCGTCGCGCGACTTGACGAGCGTGTTCTTGTTTTCCTCGCGGATGATGTCCATGCACAGCTCGACGCATTCATCGCAGATGAATACCGTCGGACCGGCGATCAGTTTCCTGACCTCGTGTTGGCTTTTTCCGCAGAAAGAGCAGTAAAGAGTGTTCTTTTCCTGAGCCATTCTGTTCTCTCACCCGAAGTCGGGACGCGCGCCCGGAAACCCGGAACGAGCGGCCCGACGGGGCCTTTGGGGAGCATCTACGGCCAAGCCCGCCGCGAGGTACGAAACCGTCACATCCGATCTCAACACGCTAGGGTCGCCGAGATCAAGATTCGATTAAAGTCTCTCCCGCACCGACCGAACCGGCGGACCTGATTACCGCGGAGTTGACACCCGAAGCGCGCCGGCCGGAATGCGGTTAATTACGTAGTCTTGCCGGTCCAACCTTATACACGGTGTGCGATCCTCAGCCGAACCGCCGCCTATGCCGCAGTGTAGCAAGACCCGTGCAAAACGGGAGAAAGGGGCCAGGGTGCGACGGTGAGGCACACCGCCGCCCGTTATGACGCCGAAAAGCCAGCGATTAGGAGGCCTTAGGCTCTCCGCCGGTCAGATCGACATCATCCCGCTTGTTGAGGACGCGGTCGATAAGGCCGAAGTCCTTCGCCTGGTCCGCCGTCATGAAGTAATCGCGGTCGAGCGTCTTTTCGATCATCTCGTATGGCTGACCGGTATGCTTCACATACACCTCGTTCAGGCGGCGTTTCATCTTAATGATATCTTCGGCATGCCGCTCGATATCCGACGCCTGTCCCGAAAAGCCGCCAGAGGGCTGGTGGACCATGATGCGGGCGTTGGGCAGCGCATAGCGCATGTCCTTCTGCCCGGCGCAGAGCAAAAGCGAGCCCATCGACGCCGCCTGGCCGATGCAAAGCGTTGCGATCGGCGGCTTTACGAACTGCATGGTGTCATAGATCGCCATGCCGGCGGTCACCACGCCGCCCGGTGAGTTGATGTACATGGAGATCTCTTTCTTCGGGTTCTCGGCCTCGAGGAAGAGAAGCTGCATGCAGATCGACGCAGCCATGTGGTCCTCGACCGGCCCCGTCACGAAGATGATGCGCTCTTTGAGAAGTCGAGACGGAAGATCGTAGCCCCGCTCGCCACGCGCCGTCTGCTCGACGACCATGGGCCAGAAGGAACCGGTGAGAGTGGCGACGGGATCGCGCATAGGGTCATTGCTCCTCAGAGTGCTTCCGAAAGACCGTTCCCGGTGAAGGCAAACCGTCATTCCGACGAAGAAGCACGATCAATCAAACAATTAGGCCTCGCTCGGGCGTGAGCCGAGGCCTCAAACCGCCGAATCGGATTGGGCAGCAGAGACATCAGATCAGCATAGCGACGTGCGACTTCAAGCCCCCGCCCTGGTGCTGCCAGCATCGCACGGCTGAATTCTGCGTAAAGTCTACGCTTCCGTGGCCTTCTCCA
>JAFKKW010000255.1 GCA_017304275.1 Hyphomicrobiales bacterium
GGGCCAAGATCCATCATTGGGGGGACAGCGGGGAAGCCCGCCGCCGCATCCTCGAGGCCGTCGAGCGGGCGAATAAGAGCGGGTAGTCGGCCGATACGCCCTGGATGGCCGGGTCAAGCCTAGCCATGGGGGGCGGCGGCGCAGTGTGAAAGGCGGCTGGAAACGGTGGGCCGCGGCAGCCTGACATCAGCTCGGTCAGTCAAACCTCAGTCCGGCCCTCCGAACTTCACCGGACAACTCAAAACCAGAAACCGCCGGGCTTTCAGCGAATCTTCTCGGCTGCGGATGTGTTGGTCGGCGCGGCGGCGGTGCTGTCGTAGGCGGTTTTCGTAAAGCCGTCTTCGGTGCGTGTGATCTTGGTCGTCCAGCCTGTATCCCAAGCGATCACCGCCGAGACGCCGTCAAGATCCCACGTGCCGTTCATGCCTTCACCGGCGCGATTGGCGGTGGCTGCACCCGACACCTCGAGCCTAATCGTAAACGGCTGGCCGCTCGAATCCTGCACAAGCCACGTTCCGACGAAATCGCTTTCGTGCCCATCGCCGTCGCTCGCTCCGACGAGGGCGAGAAAACTGGAGAGCAAGGAACCCCGCTGCTGGCTGAGATCAATCATCTCCGATCCTCCGCTGTTGGCGGGCCGCGCGCACCATGGCGCAACCCTCTCCGGAGGAAAACGCCCCACGAAAACAACGGTTCCGGACGCTGCGTCAGCCTGCCGCGGCAGCGGCGGGCAGGCTCGGGGCGCCACGTGCCTCGCGCTCGAGCTTCATGCGCTCTGCAACGAGGAACGCCAGCTCCAGCGACTGGTCGGCGTTGAGGCGCTGATCGCATTGCGTGTGATACCGATCCTGGAGGTCGGTCTCGGAGATCGCCGTCGCGCCGCCCGTGCACTCGGTCACGTTCTGGCCCGTCATCTCGGCATGGATGCCGCCCGCATGCGTGCCCTCGGCGCGATGCACGTCGAAGAAGGCCTCGACCTCTTTCAGAATGCGATCGAAGGGGCGCGTCTTGTAACCGTTGGCGGCGCTGCTCGTGTTTCCATGCATGGGATCGCACGCCCACACGACGGTGCGGCCTGCCTTCTTCACGGCGCGGATCAGCTTCGGCAGATGCTGACCGACCTTCTCATGCCCGAAGCGGCAGATGAGGGTCAGGCGTCCCGCCTCGTCCTTCGGATTGAGGATGTCGATCAGGCGCAAGAGGTCGTCGGCCTCCAACGAGGGGCCGCACTTGATGCCGATCGGGTTCTTGATGCCGCGGCAGAACTCGATGTGCGCGTGATCGGGCTGGCGCGTGCGGTCACCGATCCAGAGCATATGACCGCTCGTCGCGTACCAGTCGCCGCTCGTGGAATCGAGACGGGTCAGCGCCTGCTCGTAGTTCAAGAGCAGGGCCTCGTGGCTGGTGTAGAAGCTCGTCGCGCGGAGCTGGGGCGTGTTCGCGCTCGTGATGCCGCAGGCGCGCATGAAGCCGAGCGTCTCGGCGATGCGGTCGGCAAGCTCTTGGTAGCGATGACCCTGCGGGCTGTCCTTCACGAACCCCATGTTCCACTGGTGCACGCGCTCGAGATCGGCGTAGCCGCCGGTCGCGAAGGCGCGGATCAGGTTCAGGGTCGCGGCGGACTGCCGGTAGGCCTCGAGCTGGCGCTGCGGATCGGGGATGCGCGCTTCGGGGGTGAAGTCTGCACCGTTGATGATGTCGCCGCGGTAGGACGGAAGCTCCGTGCCGCCCTTCTTCTCGGTCGGCGAGGAGCGCGGTTTGGCGAACTGGCCCGCGATGCGACCCACTTTCACCACCGGGCTGCCGCCGGCATAGGTGAGCACGACCGCCATCTGCAGGAAAACGCGGAAGAAGTCGCGGATGTTGTCAGCCCGGTGCTCGAGGAAGCTCTCGGCACAATCCCCACCCTGGAGCATGAAGCCTTCGCCCTTGGCGACATCGCCCAGGGCCTTCTTCAGCTCGCGCGCCTCGCCCGCGAAGACGAGCGGCGGAAACGTCGACAGGCGGCCCTCGACATCCTTCAGCGCGGTGGCGTCCGGATACTCGGGAACCTGGACGATCGGAAGCGAACGCCAGCTCTCTGGGGACCAAGTCGTGGGCATCGTCTTAACCTTCTCTACTCCCTTGCGCGCGCGATCTTCCGTCCGGCGCGGCCGTTCTCCGCGTTACCATACGCATGTTTCTGGGCGGCTTATAGGGCAAGTCCCGGCGGATAGATAGGGTGGCAGGGTGCCGGCTGCGAGGGCGCTCGGCCTTGCGCCCGCGCAAACGACGAAGGCGGCCGGGATGCCCGGCCGCC
>JAFKKW010000205.1 GCA_017304275.1 Hyphomicrobiales bacterium
CGATCGTGCGCTGTCCTTCTATCGCGATGTCCTGGGCTTCGAGGTCACGCAGCGCTACGGCAAAGAAGCGGCCTTCGTCTCGGCCGGCGGCTATCATCACCACATCGGATTGAACACCTGGGAAAGCCGGGGCGGACAGCCGCCCCCGCCCGGCACGACCGGACTGTACCACGTGGCGATTCTCTACCCGACGCGGGCGGCCCTCGCGGATGCGCTGCGGCGCGTGTTGGCGGCGGGCATCCCGCTCGAGGGCGCGAGCGACCATGGCGTCAGCGAGGCCATCTACCTGCGCGATCCCGACGGCAACGGCGTTGAGCTCTATCGCGATCGCCCCGAGGCGGAATGGCCGCGCACGGCCGACGGCGCCCTCGCCATGACGACTGCCCCTCTCGACCTCGCCGCTCTCGCCAAAGCGTGAGGTGCGGGGCCGAAGCACCGCTTTTCCGCTCTCAGCGATTGTTATGGCGAACGGCTCGCCTCTCGCGACTCGTCCCGGCGTTGCCCGTTCCGGCCAAGCCCCGAAACGAAACATGCGCCGCACCGGTTTCCCGACGGGCGCATGCTGAACCTGCTGACGAAAGCCGCTGGGGACCTTGGCTTAGGCGGCCTTCTCGGCCTTCACCTTCGCGATCTCGCGCTTGAGCTTCTGGCACTCGGGCGAGAGATCCTCCGCCTTGGCCTTGGCCAGGAACGCGTCGAGGCCGCCGCGGTGCTCGACGGACTTCAGCGCATGCGCGGTGATGCGCAGCTTCACCTGCCGCTCGAGCGCCTCGCTGATCAGCGTGACGTTGACGAGGTTGGGCCGGAACTTGCGCCGCGTGGCGTTCTCGGCGTGGCTCCTGATATTGCCAGAAAGGGGCAGCTTGCCCGTCAACTCACAGCGCCTGGTCATCTCGAAATCCTTGGCTCTTCGCCCCCACGACCGACCGTCCGCCCCAAGAGCAGGTCCGGAATCACGGGGAAAATCAATGAGAATGGCCCCGCTGACCGGGATCGGCGGGACCGTTGGCGCCTTCTATACGCGAGCCGCGTTCTGCGCGTCAAGCAGCCCGTCCGTCCCGCCCGTGATGGAAAGCGGCCACAGGGACCGGGAAACCCGTCCGGAACGAAACGGTTTGTTTGTGGATTGCCTGGATGAAAGGCCGTCCCGGGGCGGCGCGCGGTGGAGCGAATTGTTAAACGTTGGACGGCAAAATGCGCGTCTCCGGCGATCCTGAATAGACCAGCGTTTTGCCCTCCTCGCGAAAGCGAGCACGAGCAATGGGTGGGGGTGAGTGGTGAAGATGTTTCAAGTCCCGTCTCGTCGCGTCCTGTTGGGCGTCGCGTCCTTGGGTGTTGCCGCCCTCGCCGCGCTGACCCCGATGTCGCTCCTCGCCACGGCGGCCCCGCTGCCGACGGGCGTATCGCCGGTCCGGGTCGATGCCAGCTACAAGATCACCCTCAACGGGTTCAATCTCGGCGGCTTCAACTTCAAGTCCAATGTCGGCCGCAACCAGTACAATCTCGAGACGGATGTCGAGATCTCGGCGCTGCTCGGCATCTTCAAATGGAAGGGCGTGACCCACTCGTCCGGCAAGGTCGACGCCAAGGCGCCCCAGCCCGCGGATTTCCGCTTTGATTATGAGAGCACCGTTCGCAACGGCTCGATTGTCATGGGCTTCGACAAGGAGGGCATCGAGCGCCTCTCGGTGCAGCCGCTCACCGTCGAGGCGCCGGACACCGTGCCCCTCGCCCCCGCTCACCTGAAAGGCGTGTTCGATCCGCTGAGCGCCATTTTGGCGATCACCCACAGCGACGCGCCGAGCCCCTGTGGCCGCAAATTCTCGATCTTCGACGGCAAGCAGCGCTTCGATATTGCGCTCCGGTTCGCCCGCGAGGAGCCCGTTGTCGGCATCCCAAACGAGACCGCCGTGGTCTGCCGCGTGAAGTACACCCCGATTGCGGGCTTCCGCCCCACCGAGGACACCCGCCAGCTCGCCGCCTCGAACGACATCGAGATCGTGTTCCGCATGGTTCCGGCCGCCAAGCTGATGCTGCCGCAATCGGTCGCCGTCCCGACCGCCGTCGGTGCTGCCCGCATCGACTTGGAGCGCGTGAACATCCAGTTGCCCGAGCGCGGACGCGTCGCATCCGTCGACTGAGGGGCAATTCTGCCTCATCCGATGACCGTAGAGGGCGCGGCACCATCGCCGCCCTTCCCGCGCCGCCGTGCATGCGCTTGGCAACTTTTCCCGGACGCTTCGAGGTTGCTACGCGTCAGGCGTGCAAACTGCCGGACGAAAAGCCTTGATCTCGAACCACTCCAATGCAATGCCAAGTGCGCTTTGTCATTGGAGACCTCGCGTATGGCCAGCGATCTGGAAACGCGCATTCGTAACGTAACCGCGGTTCTCGGCCCCACCAACACCGGCAAGACCCATCTCGCCATCGAGCGTATGCTAGGTCACGAAAGCGGCATGATCGGCCTGCCGCTGCGGCTGTTGGCACGCGAGGTCTACGACAAGATCGCAGCCCGCGTCGGCGCGGAGAAGGTCGCGCTCATCACCGGCGAGGAGAAGATCAAGCCGGAGCGCGCCCGCTATTGGGTGGCGACCGTCGAAGCGATGCCGCGCGACGTCGACGTGGATTTCCTCGCCATCGACGAGATCCAGCTCGCCGCCGACCCCGAGCGCGGGCACGTCTTTACCGACCGGCTGCTGCATGCGCGCGGCCGTGCCGAGACGCTGCTCCTCGGCGCGCAGACCATGCGCGAGACCATTCAGGATCTGATCCCCGGCGCCAATTTCATCTCGCGTCCGCGCCTGTCGCGCCTGACCTACGCCGGCGAGAAGAAGATCACGCGGCTCCCCGGCCGCACGGCCGTCGTGGCGTTCTCGGCCAACGAGGTCTACGCCATCGCCGAGCTGATCCGTCGCCAGCGGGGCGGAACCGCGGTCGTGCTCGGCGCGCTTTCGCCGCGCACGCGCAACGCCCAGGTCGAGCTCTATCAATCGGGTGACGTCGACTTCCTCGTCGCCACCGACGCCATCGGCATGGGCCTCAATCTCGATGTCGATCACGTCGCCTTCTCCGCCGTGCGCAAGTTCGACGGTCAGAATTTCCGCAACCTGACGCCGAGCGAGATCGGCCAGATTGCCGGCCGCGCCGGCCGCCATATGAACGACGGCACCTTCGGCGTGACCGGCAACTGCGAGCCGTTCGACGCCGATCTGGTCGAGCGGCTCGAAACGCACACCTTTGACAACGTGCGCGTTCTGCAGTGGCGCAACCGCCGTCTCGATTTCGCGTCACTCGATCGACTGCGGGACAGCCTGCGCGAGATGCCGAACGAGCAGCGCCTCATCCGCGCTCGCATGGCCGACGACGTGATCGCGCTCGAGACCTTGGCCAATGACCGTGAGATTGCCGGTTACGCGTCGAGCCAAGCCGCTGTGCAGCGCCTGTGGGAGGTTTGTCAGCTCCCCGACTACCGCAAGATCTCGTCGCAGAGCCACGCCGAGCTGATCGGCACGCTCTACGGCTACCTGATGAGCCCTGAAGGGCGCGTGCCCGAGGACTGGTTCGCCAAGCAGGTCGCCTTCGCCGACCGCACCGACGGCGACATCGATACGCTCGCCAACCGCATCGCGCACATCCGCACCTGGACCTTCGTGTCTAACCGCGCCGATTGGCTGCGCGACCCGGCCCATTGGCAGGCACGCACGCGCGCCATCGAGGACAGCCTCTCGGATGCGCTCCACGAGCAGTTGACGCAGCGTTTCGTCGACCGCCGCACGAGCGCGCTCATGAAGGGCCTGCGCGACAAGGAGGAGCTCTCGGCCGAGATCGCCGAGGATGGCGCGATCCATGTCGAGAACCATTTCGTAGGGCGCCTGCGCGGGTTCCGGTTCTCTCCCGAGACGCAGGCGGAAGGCATCCACGGCAAGGCCGCCCGCAGCGCGGCCGCCCATGTTCTCTCGCGCGAGCTCGGCATGCGCGCACGCCGCGTCGCCGCCGCCAAGATCGATGCCTTCAAGCTGACGCGTACCGCGCGCGTGCTGTGGCGCGACGAGGAGATCGCCGAGTTCCAGCCCGCCGACGATCCGTTGAAGCCGCAGGTCGTGCTGCTCGCCGACGAGCACTTGTCGGGGCCGGACCGCGAGAAGGTTCAGGCGCGCCTCGAGGCATGGCGCGACGAGATCATCGCCGAGCGCCTGAAGCCGCTGGTGGAGATTGCCAAGGCTGAGGACGTCACGGGTCTTGCGCGCGGCATCGCATTCCGCCTCACGGAAAGCTTCGGCATGCTGAAGCGCGAGCTGATCACGGACATGATGAAGGGCCTGGATCAGGAGGCGCGCGCGCAGCTCCGCAAGTACGGCGTACGTTTCGGCGCCTTCAACATCTACTTCCCGGCGCTCTTGAAGCCCGCACCCGCCGAGCTGTCCGCCACGCTTTGGACCTTGAAGAATGCGTCGTCTCACGGCATCGCGCTCGACGCGCTGCCCGAGCTGCCGCGCGCCGGTCTGACGTCGGCGCCGGTGCAGGCCGCCTTGCCCGAGCCGCTCTATCGCGCCTACGGATTTCACGTCTGCGGCCCGCGCGCCGTGCGCCTCGACATCCTCGAGCGCTTGGCCGACCTGATCCGCCCCTTGCTGGCGTGGCGGTCGAACCCCGACAACCCCACGCAGCCGCCCAAGGGGGCGACCGGTGACGGCGGCTTCGTCGTCACGCCGGAGATGATGTCGATCCTCGGCTGCTCGCCCGACGAGCTGTCGAACGTGCTGAAGGCGCTGGGCTTCCGGCTTGACCGCAAGACGGTACCGAAACCGGCGGAGCCGGCGGCAAAGCCAACGACGCCGGCGCCGGGCGAGCCCGCGTTGTCCGACGTCGCCGCAACGCCGGTAGCAGAAGCCCCAGCCCCGTCTGCCGACATCCCTGCGGCCGAAATCAATCCGCAAGCCTCCGCACAACCGGACTCCGCCCTTGAAGGAGAGGCCCTACCAGCCGACAGTGGGGAGCCCCCTCTCGCCGCCCCTGCCCCCCAGGGAGAGGGAGAAGAGGCGGCTGCCCCCACGTCCGCGCCCGAGACGATCGTTATCGACATCTGGCGCCCCAGGCGCCACCGCAGCGAGGACCGCGCGGGCGCAGGCCGGCGCGACGCGCGCCAGGATGGCGACCGCCGCGAAGGCGCCGGCAGAAACCGCCGCCACGGCCGCCATCGCAACGGAGATCCCAAGCCGGCAGAGGCGGCGAGTCCCGTCTCGGCCGAAGCAGCCACGGCAGCCGGCGGGCAATCGCAGGCGGAGCAGCGGCCGGCGGACGCGGTGCCGCCGGGCCACAAGCAGCGTCACGGCGGAAACCGCGATCGGGGACGCGACCGCAACGAGCGCGACGGCGATCGCAACCGGCAGCGGCAACGTCATGACCGCCGCGACGACAAGCGCCGCAATGGCGATCGCCACGTCCCGACCATCCATTCCGCGGCACCACCGAAAAAGGGCGGGGTCGACCCGGATTCGCCCTTTGCGTCGCTTGGCGCTCTCCGCGACGCACTCGCTAAGCAGGCCCGCGAAAAGAACCCTTCATGATGAAGCCCGCCGCTGAGACCTCCCAGCGTCTCGACAAGTGGCTTTGGTTCGCCCGAGTCGCCAAATCGCGCACGCTCGCTGCCACCGCCGTGACCGAGGGCAAGATCAAGGTCAACCGCGTACGGGCCGAGAAGGCCAGTCAGCTCGTCAAGGTCGGCGATGTGATCACCTCCCGCCTCGCGCGCACCGTGCGGGTGCTGAAGGTGGCCGCCATCGGCACACGGCGGGGGCCTGCAATCGAGGCGCAGACGCTTTACGAAGATCTGACTCCTCGCCTCGAGCGTAAGCCCGATCAGGGAGAGCCCATGGCGTGGGCCGGGCGTACACCCGGCGCCGGCCGGCCGACGAAACGCGATCGCCGCCATATTGAGGAGCTCAAGCGTGGCGATTGACCGAAGTCGGTCTGTGACGTTGCGGGACTTGCTATGGTGCCCGGCATTTGGCACACCCCAAAGCTCACCCCGAAGAAATCCGGACACGTCCGCTCATGACCTACGTCGTCAACGACAAGTGCATCAAATGTAAGTACACGGACTGCGTGGAGGTGTGCCCCGTGGATTGTTTCTACGAGGGTGAGAACATGCTGGTCATCCACCCCGACGAGTGCATCGATTGCGGGGTTTGCGAGCCCGAATGCCCGGCCGAGGCCATCAAACCGGATACCGAGCCCGGTCTCGAGCGCTGGCTCGAGCTTAATCGCGAATACGCAGATAAATGGCCAAACATTACTTCCAAGAAGCCAGCACCGGGGGATGCGGACCAGTACAAGGATGAAAAGGACAAGTTTGAGAAATATTTTTCTTCGGAGCCTGGGACGGGCGACTGATTATCGACTGCCGCCAGGGGAAGTCTCTTGAAGATTCACATGCAACGTACCAAATCGAAGACTTAAGCAAGTTCTTTAAGCGCTAGATCACCACCATTCCCGGTACCACTTCAATTTTCGTGAAATTTGTGTTACAAGTAATCCTCGGACAAACTGAAACCGAACAGGAACACACGACGGACAAACACAGTACGATCCAGTCACGGGCCCGGTTGAAGGTCGTGAGGGTTGTTGCCGTGTGTCGTCCGGGTAACTGTTTCTACCGTGTGGCTTATCGTCCGAAAGAAGGAAAGCGGGTAGCTATTTCCGATCGGCAACCCGACATGGCTGGGAGATCCTGGACGCCGGCAAATGATCTGCCGACGCACCGGGTTTGCGTGTGAGCGTACGACGACGGGTCGGCACAAGACCCGCGTGCGATGAGATCGGGTAAGACCGGCTTGATCCGGGGCCGGGTGAGATGTGATACGAGAGAGTGAGAAGTCGATGGCTCAAAAGAACAAGACGCAGGTAAAGGCTCGGACGTCGAAGCCTGTCGCGTCCAAGACCGCTCCCCGGCCTTCCAAGACCAAAGTCGTTGCCAAAACGGGCACCAGCAAGGCCAGCACCAAGAAGCCGGCGGCTGCGTCGCCAAGTCATGCCAAGAAGCCGATCTCTGTCAAGCCCGCCGTTGCCAAGGCGCCGGTCTCCAAGTCGCCTGTTGCCGTAAAGCCCGCCGCCAAGGCGTCCGAGGCCAAGAAGGCAGCCCCTGTGGCGAAGCCGGCCGCGCCCAAGGCATCGGTAGCCCCGACCGTACGCCCCGGCCACGTCGCCGTGACCCCGGCCCGCGCCGCTGCGGCCCTGGCCAAGGGTGCTCAGAAGCTGACCGCACCCGTCCAGCCGTCGACGCCGAAGGACATCGCCGAGAAGACGGCCGCTGCACGTCAGATCATGGCGGCGCAGAAGAAGTCCGTGAGCCAGCGCCACGGCTTCAAGACCAACGAGTTCATCGTCTATCCGGCTCATGGCGTCGGCCGCATCGTCGGCATCGAGGAGCAGGAGATCGCCGGCATGTCGCTCGAGCTCTTTGTCATCACCTTCGACAAGGAGAAGCTGACGCTGCGCGTGCCGACCGGCAAGCTCGAGAGCGTTGGCATGCGTAAGCTCGCCGACGACGCCGTCGTCAAGAAGGCGATGGAAACGCTGAAGGGCCGCGCCCGCGTCAAGCGCACCATGTGGAGCCGTCGCGCGCAGGAGTACGTCGCGAAGATCAACTCCGGCGATCTCGTTTCGATTGCCGAGGTTGTGCGCGACCTCTATCGCTCCGAGGCCCAGCCCGAGCAGTCCTACTCCGAGCGTCAGCTCTACGAGGACGCGCTCGACCGCATGGCGCGTGAGATCGCGGCCGTCGAGAAGCTCGACGAGCGCGGCGCCGTTCAGCGCATCACCGACGTATTGTCGAAGAGCGCCCGTGGCCGTCGTCTGGCCGAAGGCGCCGACTCGGCCGACATGCGCGCCGCCTGAGACGCGCAAACCGAAGCATGAAACGGAACACCCCGCTGAGCGATCAGCGGGGTGTTTTTCATTTTGCGCGATCTGCACGAGGCGAGCCGGCAGCAAAACCTGCGACGTATCTGGCTCCGCCCTTCGCCGGACGGACGGTAAGGCGGGCAGCCGGCCGACACGCAAATGACGTCATCCCGGCTGAGGCCGGGATCCAGACACGTCGCCGCATCGCCTCCGGTCGCCTCATCGTCACCGACAGCACCGCTGCGCGTTACGGCTGCGAAGCCTCGCTCGCCCCATCCAGCACCTCGATCTCGTCGAGCGACCCGAGCACGATCATCGGCCCGTTACGCCGCTCGATCCAGCCGCGCACGCGAACCCGTCGTCCCGCGAGCGCCTCGACACGCGCCGCGCCGTCGGCAAGACGCTTGACCGCCGCCGTTGCGAGGCTCGCCGTGAAGTCGCGCCGCCAGTCGGCCCCGAAGTTGACGTAGGTCATCGTCTGCGCTCGCGTGACCTGTGCCACGCGTCCCTCGACGACGACGAAACGCCCGGCCTGCTTCAACAGCGCATCGACCTCGTCGGCGGACCGCACGCGATAGGATGCACGCTGCCACAGCCCGCGTCTCCCCGTCCGCGCGCTCTCCTCGGCCGTAAGCAGCGCCGCGAGACAGGCCGTGTTGCCCGGCAAGGTGTACGCACGCGCATGGCCCGCAACGATCAACTGCTCCTGCAGCCAGAGTTCGGACCCGCCATCGCTGACGAAGGCTTGCGCCAGGAGACGTCCGTAGCGATCGCGCCGTCGCCCCTCCGTGCGCAGCGTGACGGTACGATCTTGAACCAGCCCCTGCAGTGCGCGCATCGCATCGCGCGCGGGCGACCCCTCATCCGCTGCGGCGGGAAGCACATCCGGCTTGGGCGCGAGTGCGCCGATCAGCCGGACCTCCTGGCCGTCGTCGAGCAGCAGGGTCTCGCCGTCGATGACGCGCGCGACCGCGTGTGATGGCCCAGGTTGAAGTGCGCAGGGCTCTGCGGAGGCGGCCGCGGCGAGATGCCCGCAGAGAACCGCAGCTCCGAGAAGACGCACAGCCGCAAGCAATGCTTCGTCCATGATCCACACGCGCGACGAGGCCTCGAGCATGTCACGCCGCGCAGAGCGGGTCATCTGCCTATCCGCCCGCCATGAGGTCGAACGTCGAGAGCGGGACGGCACCGAGAAGATCGGGGGCCGGAAGCTCTGAAGGGATGTCGAGATCGAAAAGGCCGGACAGCGGAAACGCGTCAAACGAGGGATCGCACGCGATTTCGGAGGTCAGGAGCCGCTGCAGGTTCGAGGACTGTGCGGGCGATGCGGAGGGGACGTCGACGGAGGGCATCAGCCCGACGCCGCTTCCAACGCTGACGCGGTCGCGCGCCCTGTCCCACTGGATCTCCTCGATCGAGAAGAGATAATCCCGGCCGCCGTCGTGGGTGACGACGAAATCCGGCTGCAGGTGCGGAATGCCCGGCGGCAAGGCCTCGATGCGGATATCGCCGGCACCCGAATAATCGACCGTATCGTACCCATCGTCCGCATAGGCGAGCCCAGGCTGGCCGCCATGCAGGATGTTGACGCCGCGGGACCAGCGCAAGGTGTCGTTGCCCGGCCCGCCGTAGAGCTTGTCGATGGACGCCGCCGCATCGCTGCCGATCAGCGTATCGTCGCCCGCGCCGCCGGCGAGCGTCGTGAAGTCTTCCGCAATCTTGAGCGTGTCGTCGCCGGACGTTCCAAGCAGCGTCGCAAGCCCGGGCGAGAGGCGAAGGCCGGCGGGCAGCGCGTCGGCAACGGAACGGCCTGCGTGATGCAGCAGCGAGGCGACCAGCGAGGACGAGTTGATCGTCGGCAGCGGCGAGCCGGGAAGCGATATCGGGATGTAGGGAAACCCCTGCCCGTCGATGTCGGCGGCGAACGACACCAGCGTCGCCCAGAGCGAGATCGCGTCGCTCCCCTCGGCGATATCGTGCGCGCCGCGGCTCTCCCGCGTGCCGATCTTCACCTCGAGATCCGGGCCGCCGAGACCGCCATTGGCGTCCGACAGCGTCGTTCCCCCTTGCCAGCCCTCGACGGCCAGGCGGGTCTCCGGTCCATGCTGCTCGCGAACGCCCTCGATCACGAACCAGTCGTCCTGCCGATCCGCCCGCGCCATGAGACTTTGGAAAACGATCTGCAGGTGATCGAATCCCAGCCGTCCAAGCCCGAAAAGTTGCACAGGCAGTCGTTCCACGCTGACGGACGGCACGGGGCAACTCCCTAAAAGCGAGATCCTCCGCTCCAGAATAACAACCAAAGATTGAATAACTGTAGAATTACCCGCAAAGTATATGGCCGCAGACATCCCCTCCGTACACCCTTTCCAACCTGCTAAGATCCGGGCAATACTGCCCGAAAAACGCAACGCCGAAATCGGTTAGGGAAGGGGAGACGACAAGATGGGAAATCTTTTCAAGAGCTTGGTGTTGGGCTTCATCGCGGGCGCGATTGCCTACCTGGTCGTGCATGAGGCCGTGAGCCTCTGGCTGCTCAACAACGGCTACACGACACGCGTGCCCTGGTCGACCGAGCCGTCCTTGATCACCGGCTCACCGCAGATCGTCGTCGACGCCGCGTGGGGCGGCCTCTGGGGCGCGATTTTCGGGTTGATCCTGGGCGCCGTGCCGAGGGGGTCAATGACGCTGCGCGGCGCGATCCTCGGCCTCATCGGTACGGCCGTGATCGGCACCCTGGTGGCGCTTCCGCTGATCCGCGGCGAGCAGCCGTTCGCAACCGTCGACGTCAACGCGCTTTGGCCGGTGCTGGTGCTCGGAACCGTCTTCGGCGCCGCCACCGCCTGGATTTACGGCTTCCTCACGTCGGGCTGCCGACTGCCCTGATCGGTGGGGCGAGGCGCCTCGCGCCGACGGACGTCTCACGTGAATCGTTTCCCGGCCGCATCCTCCGAGATGCGGCCGGTCCGTTTTCAGCTCTTGGCGCCGATGCGCGCCAGATAATCCGCACCCGACATCGTGAGCTTGGGATCGATGGACCCGATCGCCGTCGCATCCTTGCCCGCATAGTCGAGCGCCGACAGGATCACGCGCATCGCTTCGAGACGCGCACGCCGCTGGTCGTTGGCATTGATCACGGTCCACGGGCTCGAGGCCGTGTGCGTGAAGCGCAGCATGTCCGCTTCCGCTCGCGAATAATCGTCGTACTTGCCGATCGCGGCGAGATCGATTTCCGTGACCTTCCACTGCTTGAACGGGTCATGGCGGCGCTCATGGAAGCGCTTGAGCTGCATCTCGCGGCCGACCGTCAGATAGATCTTGAAGAAGCGGATGCCGTCGCGCACGAGCAGCGCTTCGAATTCGGGTGCGTCTCGCAGAAAGCGCGCGGTCTCCTCTTCGCTGCAAAATCCCATCACGCGCTCAACGCCTGCGCGATTGTACCAGCTACGATCGAACAGAACGATGTCGCCCTTCGTCGGCAGGTGGGCGATGTAACGCTGGAAGTACCACTGCCCGCGCTCGGCCTCTGTCGGTTTCGAAAGCGCCACCGAGCGGGAGTGGCGCGGATTGATGCGCTCGAGGATGCGCGAGATGCAGCCGCCCTTCCCGGACGTGTCGCGCCCCTCGAAGAGCACGACGATCCGCTCCCCCGCCGTCTCCACGTGGGCCTGCAACTTGATCAGCTCGAGTTGTAGCTGCTGGAGCTGCTCTTCGTAGGGCGCGCGCTTGAGCTTCTTGTCATAGGGATAGCCGCCGGACCCGAGCGCCCTGGCCTCGATCTCGGAAGGGAATTCCGGGTTGTCGAGATCGAAATCCGGGTAGTCCGGCCCGGTCTGCGGCACCCCGTTTTTGGGGTTTTCCGGCGCTTTCTCGGTCTTTCCCTTGCCCATCGTCAACCTCGATCGTCGTTTTGGTTTCGGTGCCCAGCCCCGATGAACTGTCACACAAGTGTTGTTTATCGGGAAGTCGGATCAGGCCGCAGCAAGCCGGGGAGACGTGCGCTTGAAAACGATGAGTCCGAAATGGCTTCTCCCGGTGCGCCGTGAGAGTTGAGGGTATGACGCAGATCGAGGCAATATGGGGACCCATGACGGACCCCCCGCGGCTCGCCCGCTCTCTGTCTGCGAACCGACCGTTGGTCGAGCGTGGTTTGGCGGCCCTCCGCAGGACCGGTCGTCGGCTGCGCGCCCGTGGGCGTGCACTCGCGCTGGTCGCGGTCCTGTTCGCCGTGCTGTCGCTCGCCGGAGGCCTCGGGGGATGGCTCGCCCTCGGCGGCTTCCTCGCGATGAGCATGGTTGTCGTGGCGGGCGGACCGGACGATGCCGAAGGCGCGGACGAGCGACCCGGCGTGGGGGAGTCGTCGGAGCGCCCGCGGCGTGGACCCGGCGCCGAGCGCGAGCGGGACAGCTGGCGCATGCTGCTCGACGCCGTGCCCGACGCCGCCGTCGCACTCGATCACAATTTCAACGTCATGCACTTCAATGCGAGGCTCGTGGATCTGTTTCCGAAGGTCCGCGCCGGTCAGCCGCTGAGTCAGCTCTCGCGCAATCCGGAGCTCAACGACGCGGTGGAGAAAGCCGTGACCTCCAACGGCGAGGTGGTCGTCGATCTCTTCGAGCGCGTTCCCGTGGAGCGGCGCCTCTCCGCCACCGTGTCTCGGCTCGGCGGACGCGAGATCCGGCGCGGCCTTCCGTTTCTCATCGTCTCGTTCCGCGATCTCACGGAGCAGGACCGGCTGGCGCAGATGCGCGCCGACTTCATCGCCAACGCCAGCCCCGCGCTGAGGACGCCGCTCGCCTCCCTGCGCGGGTTCGTCGAGACGCTGCAGGGCCCCGCGCGCGATGATCCCGAGGCGCGCGCAAGATTCCTCGACATCATGGCGAGCCAGGCGACGCGCATGACGCGCCTGATCGACGACATGCTGTCGTTGAGCCGCGTCGAGACGCGCGTCCATCTCCCGCCGCGCGGCATCGTCGATCTGAACGAGGTGGCGTCCTATGTCGCTCAGGCGCTCGAGCCGATCGGCACCGCGTCGAAGATCAAGATCGCCGTCACCAAGGGCGATAGCCCGATCCGTATCCGCGGCGATCGCGACGAGATCGTGCAGGTGCTGCAGAACCTCGTGCACAACGCCATCAAGTACGGCCGCGAGGGCGGTCATATCGAGATCGGCGTGTCGCGGGTTCTCGACGGATCGCCGCCCCAGCAGCGGGCGTTGGTCGCCATCGCCGACGACGGACCGGGGATCGCGCCAGAGCATCTGCCGCGCCTCACGGAGCGGTTCTACCGGGCCAACGCCGCGGCGAGTCACGAGAAGGGCGGTACGGGCTTGGGCCTCGCCATCGTCAAGCACATCGTCATTCGCCACCGCGGCGAGCTCAGGATCTCGAGCGTCGTCGGCAAAGGCTCGACCTTCTCGATCCTCTTCGACGAGCTCGGCGGCGGAACGTCGCGTACGTAGCCCCGCACGAGGCACGTGACTTCCGCTCCTGACCCGTTGCGGACATTAACCGCACGGCTGTGGGAGGTCGCTGAGCTCTGCATATCCTTAGAGTGCAGTCGGCCATAGGTGCGCCAGTGCTTCAGCGGCGAGATACATCCCGAGCCCGAAAACTGAATGAGCCGCGACGCTCTTGAAGCGGGTGACTGTCGGATTTGGCGTCTTGGAGCCGGCGAATCCCATTCCCATACCCGGCATCATGACGAAATATGGAGCGCTCAGAAGCACCCAAGACAGGACGAGCGGAGGAAGGATTGTCGACTCTGCCAGCCACGCGGATCCGCAAAGCGCCAAAAGAAGAAGGCCATATCCAATACCGATTGCGTAATGCGCAATCCATCCGATTGCGAGTTCGCCCTTCACGGGTTTGGCGGCACTCATCGATGCGTGGTGGAATTTGCCGCGAGGTATATTGCCGAGCCATCGGCCGACCATCGCCCAATTGGTCCCCGGCACATTCCAAACGCGGGCGAGGAATAGCGCCCAGACATCCAGTAGCAAGGTTCCGGCGACACCCACGAGCGCGCCCTTGATGAGGGTGGCAGTATCGATCATGGCATTGCCTTCTTGCAGCGGTTTTAGCTATTCGACTTCTAGCGTGGTATGGGCGCGAGGGCCCGCGCATCAGGCTAAAGTCTCCTTGCCGGTCAATTTGCTTGCCAGGGCCTCGATGTGCTCACCATCGGTGCCGCAACAGCCGCCGAGGATACGCAGACCAAACCGCCTCCCGAGTCTAGTGACGCGATCCGCGAAATCCTCCGCCGGTTCGGTCACCAACACTTCGCTATTATCCAAGTCTTCCACCTCAGCGTCGGCGGTGTTGGCCTGGAAAGTCAGGATGCGCCGGCAGGCCTCCGGGCGAGTGGCCGCAACCGTTTCCAGTGCCGTCTCCAGCACCTGAGCGTGGACGCAGTTGATGGAGAAGCCGACTGGAGGACGGGCGGCATCCGCGTCGATTCGATTCATGGCCTGAACAATTGGTATTCCGTCGAGCACGTGGCCGGTGCGACGGATCACGAAGCTGATCACGTAAGGCAGATCTGTTTCCGCCATCGCATCGGCTACCCCCATGGCCTCTTCGACATTGGGGGCCGTCGCCAAATACAAAAAGTCGATCCCCGCAGATGTGAGCGCAAGAATCTGCGGGCGATGAAAGTCGGATGCAGAGCGTCGGTCGAGGGCATCCTCTGGTTTGTAAGCGTCATCCGACGGGCCAACGAGCCCACCAATGAAAATCGGCGAGCCCTTCCCAAGGGAAGCACGCAGCTCGTTTAAGAAGCGAACGTTGTCCTGGTTGACGGGCCGGCCCTTGAAACACGAGGCGTCGATCGCACACTGGGAGCATCGCCAAGTATCGGTAAACGCGAGGATCGGAAGCCGCGCCTTTCGCGCCAGCCTCATGTAGTCGGAATGGATCTCCGCCAACCGGCTGCGGGCTTTTGCATCATAGACGAAGCCGCCGCTAAGGATATGCGGATCGAGGACAAGACCAGGGGCACGCCTGACACGCTCAAGGACAGCTCCTTCTGTTATTGCGCGGCTGCCGCCGGCGACAAACTCGGAAAAGTCCATATCAGTCTCGTTGGTAGGCCCCGCCGAGCGCCAGAACTTGCGTTCGAAGCGCGGCGATGTCGTCGATCGTCGTCTCCGGGTTCATGAGTGCAAGTCGGAGCCAGCGCTTGCCCAAAGCCTCCGTCGTCGAGATATAGAAATCGCCGTCGTGCGTCAGTCGCTTGCGGAGGGCGAGCTGCAACCCATCGGGGCCCTGGAGCCGGAAGCAGACGATATTCGTTTGCGGCTGGACCGCGACCTCGATGCCGGGCGTCGCGCGGAGCAGGTCGGCGGCCGCCTGGGCAACATCGGTCTGTCGTTCGATGCCCGCGGCGATCGCGTGCTCGCCTCCGTGCGCGACAGCGAAGAAGACTTTCAGACCCAAAGCCGCCTTTGTGCATTCGACCGTGCGGTGAACGAAGTCAATGCCGGGCTGATCCTTGTCGTGGAACAGATAGCTGGCCTCCTGATGGAAGGCATCGTTCAGCGCGCTTTCGTCGCGCACCAGGACTGCGGCGCACAGCAGCGGCGCGCGTAGCATTTTGTGCGCGTCCCAAACGATCGAGTCCGCCTCCTCGATGCCGTCAAGCGTGTGGCGCAGGCGCGAAGACAGCAAGTTGGATGCGCCATGGGCGCCGTCGACGTGCAGCCAAACGCCGTGCTCACGACATATGGCGGCGATGTCGCGAATGGGGTCGAAAAGACCGAGAGCCGTGCTGCCGCCGTTCGCGACGACCGCGACCGGTAATTTCCCGTCTTGGCATATCTTTCTCAGCTGGCTCGGCAGGATGTCCGGGTCGATCCGTCCGAGAGCATCCGTCGCGGCCCGGCACACGTTCTGCTCTCCAAGCCCGAGGATGCCGGCTGCGCGCGCGACCGAGTAATGTGATGCTGGCGCGCACACC
>JAFKKW010000256.1 GCA_017304275.1 Hyphomicrobiales bacterium
TATGCACGGGATCATTCCCGAGCTGCAGGGCGGACTGACGCTTTCGAAGTGCCCCTACGAAAAGGCCCGCAAGATCGATCTCGTGCTGCTGTCGATCGGCGGCAACGACATCGGGTTTGCACGCCTGGTCGCCAATGCGGTGCTCTCGGACGAGTCCCTCGTGCGCAGCCTCGGCGGCTGGTTCGGGCAGGTGCACGGCAACAGGGAAAGCCAGGATCTGCTGACGCGCCTCGACCAGCGCTACAAGGCCATGAACCGCGCGGTGCACGGCATCCTGCACGTGCCGTGGGACGAGAGCGACCGGGTGATCCTGACGGCCTATCCGCCGTTCGCGCTGCTCGACGATGCAGGAAACATGTGCCGCGACGGCTCGGCCGGCATGGAGGTGTTCAGCGAGTTCAAGATCACGCAGAAGGCGGCGCTGTCCTCGTCCTGGCTGGCCGACAAGCTCGATCAGGTGATGGATAAGAGCGCGGGCGCGCACGGCTGGAGCTATGCCGACGCGCACCGCAAGACGTTCGTGGGACGCGGCTTGTGCGCCGGGCATACGAGCGGGCTCGGTCCGCTGGTCGACGATCTGAGATTGCCGCGGCGGCATGGCGGCGTCTGGCAGCCGTACAATCCGGTGCACTATCAGCCCTATGCGGCGCGGCTGCGCTGGTTCCGCACGCCGAACGACGCGTTCCTCACAGGCAACTTCCACGCGGCGGGGTCGGTTCTGCAGAACGTGCTCAAGCTGCAGAGCTTCTCCTGGTTCCAGGTTCTCCTGGCGGCGACCTACGGCGGCGCGTTCCATCCCACGGGCGAGGGACAGGCGGCGATGGCGGATGCGGTGGTTGCCAAGGCGCGCGCCGTGCTCGCGCGTCACGGACAGCAGTCGGCGGCCGCCGCCGCTACGGCGGCGCCGGATTTGCCGCCCGAGATGCCGTAAGATCTTCTCGTCATTGCGGGCGTCGTCAGCAAGACCTGAAACCCGGCGGAACAGTCTTCGGAGACGTAGGGTCTAAAGCGGTAGGAGTCTTGCGCTGGGTCCGGCTCGGCGCTCGGCTAACGCCTCGCTTGGCCGGAATGACAGGGGACCTGTGTGGCCGGGATGACGGAGGTGAGGTTCTGCGCTTACTCCGCGGCCTCGCTGCCGAACTGCAGCTCGGAGAGGCGGGCGTAGAGGCCGCTTCTCTTGACGAGCTCCGCGTGCGTGCCGCTCTAGACGATGCGGCCCTGGTCCAGCACCAGAATGCGATCCGCGCTCTGCACGGTCGAGAGACGATGGGCGACGACGATGGTGGTGCGTCCTTTGGTCAGCGTGTCGAGGGCGCGCTGCACGGCGATCTCGTTCTCGGTATCGAGGGCGCTGGTCGCCGCGTCGAGCAGCAGCACGGGTGCGTTCTTCAGTATGGCGCGGGCGATCGCGATGCGCTGGCGCTGGCCGCCCGAGAGGGAGACGCCGCGCTCGCCGAGCTTGGTGTCATAGCCGGCGGGAAGCGCGCGAATGAAGCCGTCGGCCTGCGCTGCCGTCGCGGCCCGGATCACGTCGGCCGCGGTGGCGTCCGGCGTGCCGTAGCGGATGTTCTCGGCCACGGTGTCGGCGAACAGCGCGACTTCCTGCGGCACGAGGGCCGTGATGCTGCGCAGGTCGTCGAGCGCGAACGATGCGATATCGATGCCGTCGATCAGCACCTGGCCGCTGGTGGGATCGTAGAAGCGCAGCAGCAGGTTGAGGACGGTGGATTTGCCCGCGCCGGATGGGCCGACGAGTGCCACACGCTCGCCGGGGGCGATGTGGAACGAGACGTCGTCGAGGGCAGGTGGCGTTCCGGTGCGCCCGGCGTAGCCGAAGCGGACGGTACGAAACTCGATGTCGCCCTTGACCGGCACCGGAAGCGGCACCGGGCTGGCCGGCGATTTGATCTCGGGCTCGATGGTGAGAAACTCGGTGATGCGCTCGGCGGCTCCCGCCGCGTGCGTGGTCTCGCCCCACACTTCCGATAATTCGCCGAGGGCGCCTGCTGCAAACAGCGCATAGATGACGAACTGGCTCAATCGTCCGCCCGTGATCTCGCCGCTGATCACCGCGGCGGAGCCGTACCATAGAACGCCGACGATGCTCGAGACGACCAGCAGGATGACGAGGCCGGTCAGGCCCGCGCGGGCGATGAGGCGGCTGCGGGCGGCGTCGAAGGCGCGCTCGACGGCCTTGGCGAAGCGGTTGGCCACCGCGTCCTCGTGACCGAAAGCCTGCATGGTGCGCACGGCGGCGAGGTTCTCGGCGGCGTAGGCGGATGCCTCGG
>JAFKKW010000257.1 GCA_017304275.1 Hyphomicrobiales bacterium
CCCGGTTGAGGCAGGTTCCCCCGAGGGGATTCGGATCGACAAGCGTCACACGCGCTCCGTGAGCGGAGGCATGGGAAGCGGCGACGTACCCAGCCGGTCCGCCACCGAGAATAACGATGTGGTGCATGTTCAGGCGGTCGCCTCGAGCGCCATCGGCTGACCATTGATCACGACATTGCCGGACACGGTCACGGGCATCTGCAGCGTGCTGAGAACCGGACAATGGCTTTCGACCATTTGCGCGAGCTTCTGCAGATCCTCTCGGCTGGCCGGGCTCTTGATCTCGGTCTCGAACATGATCTTCTGATAGCCAGCCGGCACGCTCGGATCCAGGCCGAACAAGCCCCTGAGGTCCAGGTAGCCGCGCAGATCGCACTTGACGCTTTCGAGCGGGATGCCGAGCACGGCGGCATAGGCCCGATATACGATCTCCTGGCAGGTCCCGAGCGCGACCAGGACAATCTCCACGGGATTGGGACCGCGATCCATGCCGCCGAGATCAGTCGGCTCGTCAATGCTCATCGCCGGAAAGTCACGGATCTTGCCGAGGCAGTGCATCCCCTCCCCGAGCTGCGTGGAAGCCCGGAAAACCACTTTTGCTCCGGCCGGGTTCGCTTTGATATTGTCCATCGCAGCGAGAAGGATCTTCTTGATGTGTTCGTGAGACATGAGTGTTTCCTTCCTGACGCTTGTGTCGTGTTTTTATGCGCAGGTAGGCTACGCTCATGGCGCAGGCGGTCACAATTGGGGGCTTTCCTCGCAGCCCTAGGGACTTTCCCTAACTCCGGAGGCCCTAGGCCGGCTGATCGCCGCGGCTAGCAGGGTTTCGGCACCACGAGAACGCTGAGCTTCTGGACGAGGTCCGCAATGGAGTGCGCCGACATTTTCGCCATAACGCTCGCCCGATGCACCTCGACCGTCTTGCAACTGAGCGACAGCTCGGCCGCAATCCGCTTGTTCGACATGCCTGCGTAGACGAGCCAGGCAACCTCGCGCTCACGACAGGTCAGCCTATTGAAGCTGCCGTCGACCTCTGAGCGGGCGACCTCTGCCCTATAAAGTCCGCGCGCTCTCGCGAGCGCTTCTTCGGTCCTGTCCAGCAGGATTTGATTGTTGAACGGCTTCTGAAGAAAATCGATGGCGCCGTGGCGCATGGCGGTCACGGCCATGGGTACATCGCCATGTCCCGTGACGACGATGCTCGCCAGCGGCGAATGCCTTTTTTGAAGCTCGAGCTGAAGCTGCAGGCCGCTCATGCCGGGCATCCGCACGTCCAGAATGACGCAACCCAAGCGGTCGTCGTAGTTATCGAGAAAATCTCGCGCGGAGGTGAACGTGCTCACGCGGTATCCGACCGAGATCAGGAGATATTCCAACGACTCCCGAGCGGCCTGGTCGTCGTCGACAACAAAGACCCACTCGTTAGCCCGCACGCTCTCCTCCCTCGCGAATCGGCAGGTCTATGACGAATGTCAGACCCGGCTCGGGCGCGTTGGTGGTCACCGTGAGATGACCGCCATGCCCCTCGATGATGGAACGCGAGATGGGCAGTCCCATTCCCATCCCTGCGGGTTTGGTCGTAAAAAATGGCTCGAACATTTTTTCCGCGTCGACCGCGGGTGCGGGAGGGCCGCTATCGCGGAACATAAGGCGGACCTCGCCGGATCCGGAAAGCGCCGAGCTTATGGTCACGACCCGATCGCCTCCGGAGGACGCGGCGTCCATGGCTTCGATCGCATTTCGGACGATGTTGAGGATGACCTGCTCGATCTGGATTGCCTCGCCCATGACGATGGGAACAGGCACCAGCCCGCGCGTGCAGATTCGCACGCGATGCGCCTGAGCTTCGGGACCTATGATGCGCAGCGCGTCGAGGACCAATCCGTGAAGGTTGACCTGATGGAATGTGCCGTTTCCCTTGGCGAGAAACCGCCGAACGCTGGAGATGATATCGCCGGCCCGTTCCGCCTGCCTGCAGACATGCTCCATCGCGCCCTTGAGCTCGGCGCCCTTCGATCCGTTCTCCAGCCGATAGAGGCAGCCGCGCGAATAGTTTGCGATCGCGGCGAGCGGCTGGTTGAGCTCATGGGCGAGAGCGGTCGCCATTTGCCCCATCGAACTTAGACGTGAGGCAACCGACAGCTCGCGATAGTGCAGGCGGATCTCGTCCTCATAGCGCTTGAGATCGCTGATATCGCGCGTAATGCCCAGCAGAGCCGTTACGCAGCCGTCCTGATCCTTCAGCGGCGCCGCGTGTGTCTCGAGCCATATTTGCCGC
>JAFKKW010000258.1 GCA_017304275.1 Hyphomicrobiales bacterium
CCAGGTCAAAGGCCCGGCGAACACGCCGCGCGAGCGCATGGAGAAGATCGCCGCCACCCGCGCGGCCGAGATCGGCAAGGACAACCGGCTCGGCTTCTTCCGCATCGATTCCGTCCAGCACGACGTCAATTGCGAGACCTACACCATCGGCGGAAAGCCCACGAACCAGATGTCCGGCCAGAAGAAAAGCACCGCCTATGCCGTCATGACGGCCGACGTCTCCTTCACCAAATCCCCGCCCGACGCGAGCTTCCTCGACTCGCGTCAGACCTTCGACCGCTACCGCGCCGAGTTGGACCAGGACCAGACCGCCCCGCCCCCGCTGGACACCGCCGCCCTTCCCCAATGCGGCTAACGGCTTGAACTCGCTATGCCCCGCCCGTCTTGCCGGCCACCGCTAACCTCGCCCGTGGATGAGACAAGAAAACCTCTTCGAATCACGGCCCTTGGGCTGTACTGTTAAAGCCCATGCAACGGTACATCTTCATTACCGGTGGCGTGGTCTCCTCCCTCGGAAAAGGTCTCGCTTCCGCCGCGCTCGGCGCGCTCCTTCAGGCACGCGGATACTCCGTCCGCCTGCGCAAGCTCGACCCGTATCTGAACGTCGACCCAGGCACCATGAGCCCTTACCAGCACGGTGAGGTGTTCGTGACCGACGACGGCGCCGAGACGGATCTGGACCTCGGCCACTACGAGCGCTTCACCGGCGTGCCGGCGAAGAAGTCGGACAACATCACCACGGGCCGCATCTACCAGGACATCCTGGCGCGCGAGCGCCGCGGCGACTACCTGGGCGGCACCGTGCAGGTGATCCCGCACGTCACAGACGCCATCAAGCAGTTCGTCACCACCGGCAACGAGGACGTCGACTTCGTGCTCGTCGAGATCGGCGGCACCGTGGGCGACATCGAGGGCCTGCCCTTCTTCGAGGCCATCCGCCAGCTCGGCAACGAGCTGCCCAGGAACTCATCGATCTTCATCCACCTGACGCTGCTGCCCTACATCCCGTCCGCGGGCGAGCTCAAGACCAAGCCCACGCAGCACTCGGTAAAGGAGCTGCGCTCGATCGGCATCCAGCCCGACATCCTGCTCTGCCGCTCGGACCGCGAGGTGCCGAAGGGCGAGTGCAAGAAGATCGCGCTCTTCTGCAACGTGCGCGAGGAGGCCGTCATCCAGGCCCTCGACGCCGCCACCATCTACGACGTGCCGCTCGCCTACCACCGCGAGGGCCTCGACGCGCAGGTGCTCGAAGCCTTCGGCATCACCGGCGCGCCGCAGCCGAACCTTGCGCGGTGGGAGAGCATCTCGCGCAACATCGCCTCCCCCGAGGGCGAGGTGACGATCGCCATCGTCGGCAAGTACACCGGCCTCAAGGACGCCTACAAATCGCTGATCGAGGCGCTGGTGCATGGCGGCATCGCCAACCGCGTCAAGGTCAACCTCGAATGGATCGAGAGCGAGATCTTCGAGCGCGAGGACCCGGCCGCATGGCTCGAGGACGTCAACGGCATTCTGGTGCCGGGCGGCTTCGGCGAGCGCGGCTCCGAGGGCAAGATCCTGGCCGCCAACTTCGCGCGCGAGCGCAACGTGCCCTACTTCGGCATCTGCTTCGGCATGCAGATGGCGACGCTCGAAGCCGCGCGAAACCTGTGCGGCATCACCGGCGCGGGCTCGACCGAGTTCGGCGCCACCGACGAGCCCGTCGTCGGCCTCATGACCGAATGGATGCACGGCAACGAGCTGGAGCAGCGCCGCCAAGGCGGCGACCTCGGCGGCACCATGCGCTTGGGCGCCTTCCCCGCGACACTCGGCAAAGACAGCCGCATCGCCGAGATCTATGGGGGCACCGAGATCAGCGAGCGCCACCGCCACCGCTACGAGGTCAACACCGACTACCGCGCACGCCTGGAAGCGGCCGGCCTCAAATTCGCAGGCCTCTCACCCGACGGCCTGCTGCCCGAGACGGTGGAATACCCGAACCATCCCTGGTTCATCGGCGTCCAGTTCCACCCGGAATTGAAGAGCCGCCCCTTCGACCCGCACCCGCTGTTCAAGAGCTTTATTGCGGCTGCCGTGGAGCGGAGCAGGTTGGTTTAGGCAGAGTGAACCTGACACGGCTTACGACCAAAAATCACCCTACTCCGCCGCTCTCGGCACATGCATAAGCCGAGCAAGCTGCGCTTTCCATCCCTTCGCATGGATAATCCGTGCGGTCTGCAAGCCCCCACGAAGGATTTCGCCCTTGCTGAGCTGCGACACGCGCT
>JAFKKW010000206.1 GCA_017304275.1 Hyphomicrobiales bacterium
TCAGCGCGGCCGCGTGGAGAACGACATCCTGCGGCGGCGTCGGCGTTCCGTCGGTGACGTTGTAGACGGCGTGCGAACCACGGCCTTCCGCGGCGGCGAGCAGGACGCTCGCAATGTCGTCGACATGAATGCGGTTGAAGACCTGTCCGGGCTTGACGAGGCGGCGCGCCGTGCCGGCGCGCAGGTCGTCCACGGCGCTGCGGCCGGGACCGTAGATGCCGCCGAGGCGAAAGACCTGCACGGTCTTGCCGAAGGTGCGTCCGAACGCGAGCCAGTCGTCCTCGGCCGCGAGGCGGCGCCGGGTGCGCTCGGAGCCGGGTTTCGGCATGGCCGTCTCGTCGATCCAGGCGCCGCCCGAGTCGCCGTAGACGCCGATGGTCGAGAGGTAGCCGATCCATTCGAGATGGGGTGCGGCTGCGATGTCCTTGCCATGGTGGCGCAAGGTCGGGTCGCCCGCGTCGTCGGGGGCAGCGGAGATCAGAACGTGCGTTGCGGCGGCGAGTGCCGCGGCCGCTTCCGGCGCCGGCGCCCCGCCGTCGAACAGGATGGCGTCGATGCCGCGGGCAGCGATGCGCTCGACGCCGTCGGGCGTGCGCGCGGTGCCTTCGACGTGCCAGCCGAGCGGACGTACCCGGCGCGCGAGCGCGGCGGCGGTGTAGCCGAGACCGAAACAGAACAGACGGTTCATGCCGTTCCTCTTGCCCATTCGCCCAAGACGTGTGCGTCGGTTTCGGACGGCGCGTGCGCGGCGCGCAGGGCGGCGACCGCGGCCGGCGCCGCCAAGCGGTGAAGCGCCCACACCGCCATGGCCCGTACGATTGCGGAGGGGTCGTCCAGGAGCGCCGTGACATGCGGCAGAAGCGCGGCGTCACGTGCGTTACCGGCGGCGATCAATCCGTTGCGGACGAGGCGGTCGCGGCCAGTCCGTTTCACGGGCGTGCCGCGGAAGCGGGTGCGGAAGGTCTCGTCGTCGAGCGTCAGCAGCTCGGCGAGCGGCGGGTTGTCGAGCTCGTTCCTGACATGCAGGCGCGCCTCATGGGCTTCGGCCGCGAACTTGTTCCATGGGCACACGGCGAGGCAGTCGTCGCAGCCGAAGATGCGGTTGCCGATCGGCGCGCGGAACTCCTCAGGGATGTGTCCCTTGTGCTCAATCGTGAGGTAGGCGATGCAGCGGCGCGCGTCGAGCTGGTAGGGCGCGGGGAAGGCCTTGGTCGGACAGACGTCGAGGCAGCGGCTGCAGCTTCCGCAATGGTCGTGCTCGGCGGTGTCGGCCTCGAAGGCGGCCGCCGTCAGGATGGCGCCCAGGAAGAGCCAGGAGCCGCTTTCGCGCGAGACCAGGTTGGTGTGCTTGCCCTGCCAGCCGATGCCGGCGGCTTGTGCGAGCGGCTTCTCCATCAGCGGCGCAGTGTCGACGAACACCTTGACCGGCGCGCCGGTCTGCCGCTCGATCAGGCCGGCAAGCTCCTTGAGCTTGCCCTTCATCACATCGTGGTAGTCGCTGCGCTTGGCGTAAGTCGAGACGACACCGCGCAAGGGATCTTCGAGCGCGCGCATCGGGTCCGTCTCGGGCGCATAGCTCATCGCCAGCATGACGACGGCGCGTGCGTCCGGCCAGAGCTGGCGCGGGTCGCGGCGGCGGTCGGCCGTGGTCTCCATCCAGTCCATGGTGCCGTGGCGGCCTTCGGCGAGGAACGTCAGCAGGCGATCTCCGGCTTCATGGATGGCGTCCGGACGGGCGAAGCGCATGGTCTCGAAGCCGAGCGCCCGGGCGCGCGTGCGAAGCGTGGCCTTGACGCTTTCGAGCGACGGCGACTGAGCGAGGGGTTCGGACGTGCGGATCATCGCGTGGCTCGGCGGAGATCAGAAGTCGAGATCGGCGTAGACCGCCGCCGGGGAGATGCCCGGCATGCGGTCCGCCAGCAGCGCGCGGAATGACGGGCGAGACTTCAGGCGCGCGTACCACGATTTTGCCGACGGGTAGCTCTCCCAGGCGCATTCGCCCAGATAATCGATCGTCGACAGGTGGCCGGCCGCAGCCAGATCGGCAAAGCTCATCTCGTCGCCCGCGAGCCAGCGGCGCGTGTGGGCGAGATGGTTTACGTACGCGAGGTGGTGGCGGATGTTGGCGCGGATGGCTCGCAGCGCGCCGGGGTCGGGTGCGTGCGCGTTGTCGGGCATCAGGTGGCCATAGACGCGCTCGACGAGCAGCTCGCGCGTCACCTCGCGGTCGAGCTTGCCGTGGAACCAATCGACGAGGCGGCGCTGCTCGGCCCGCTCCGCGGGCGAGCCGACGAACAAGGGCGCGCGACGGCCGTCCTTCTCGCGATCGGCGAGGATCTCGGAGAAGTATTCGGAGATCGTGTAGGCGCCGCACAGGAGCGGCCCGCCCTCAAGCGCTAGCACGGGCAGCTCGCCGGCGGGATTGAGGGCCAGAAACTCGGCGCGCCATTCCCACGGGCGTTCCTCGGCCAGCACGACCTCGACGCCGACCTCGGCCAGCGCGAGGCGAACGGAGCGCGATTTCGGGCAGAGCCTGAACTGCGTCAATGTGTGCATGGCGTGCGTTTCCCCGGTGCGGGGTGGCTAGGCTATCGGTTTCAGGTTCGCGTCAGCGTGATGGTGCAAAACGGTATATGCCGGTGTCATCTTGCGGCAGTACGGGGACCGTATCCTCGTTTCGTCAAACGTGCTACCGAGCCCCGTCGTCCCTGCGTCCGCCTTCCCCATTTCTTGATCGATCTCGTCAACCGGAGAGCATTGCCCCCCATGGCGATCTGGCAAGCCGTCCTGCTCGGGTTCCTGGAGGGGCTGACCGAGTTTCTGCCGGTATCCTCGACCGGCCACATCCTGCTGGCGGGCCATTTCCTGGACTTCGAATCTCCCGGCAAGACGTTCGAGGTGCTGATCCAGCTCGGCGCCATCCTGGCCATCGTCGCCGTCTATTTCCGCCAGCTTCTGGCGATGGTCTGCGCGCTGCCCAGCGACCAGAGGGTTCGCCAGTTCGCGGTCGCGATCCTCATCGCCTTCCTGCCGGCGGCGCTGCTGGGTGCGCTCCTGCACGGCTTCATCAAGGATGTGCTGTTCGAGACGCCGGTGCTGATCTGCTGGATGCTGATCCTCGGCGGCATCATCCTGCTCGCGATCGACAGGATGTCGCTCGCCGTGCGGTATGACGACGTGATGGACATTCCGCCGGAACGTGCGCTCGGCATCGGCTTGTTTCAATGCCTGGCGCTCATTCCGGGCGTGTCGCGGTCGGGCTCGACGATCGTCGGCGGGCTCTTGCTCGGAGCCGACAAGCGGACGGCAGCGGAATTCTCGTTCTTCCTCGCCATGCCGACCATGGCGGGCGCGTTTGCGTTCGATCTCTACAAGAATTGGGAACGGCTCCACCTCGACGACGCCCTGCCGATCGGCATCGGCTTCGTGGTCGCGTTCTTGACGGCCGTGGCCGTGGTCAAGCTGGCGCTCGACTTCATCAGTCGCCACGGCTTCGGCCTGTTCGCCTGGTGGCGCATCGTCGTCGGCGTGCTCGGACTCGCCGCGCTCGCCGCCTTCGGATAGCGCTTGCGCTCAGGCGGCGTGCGAGGCCGCGGGGAGCGTGAGGGCGCGCTTCAGGCTCGCCAGATCCGGGGCTGCGCGCAACCGCTCCAATGCGGCGGGCTCACGCACCAGACGCGAGATGCGTGCCAGCGCCTTCAAATGATCGCCGCCTGCATGATCGGGCGCGAGCAACAGAAAGATCAGGTCGACCGGTTCGCCGTCCTGGCTTTCGAAATCGATCGGCTTGGTCAGGCGCGCAAACAGGCAGACGATGCCCGCCAAGCCCTTGAGCTTGACGTGCGGAACGGCAATGCCGCGACCGAGTCCGGTCGAGCCCAGCCGCTCGCGCTGAACGAGCGCATCGTGGATGGTGCGTTCCTCGAGACCGGTCGTCTCGGCCGCGCGGGCGGCGAGATCGATCAGCGCCTGTTTCTTGCTGGTGGCTTCGAACGCGGGGAAAATTCCGCCAGGTGCCAGTAGATCGTTCAAATCCATGTTTCCGGTCCCATCGGGTCAGTGATCAGTCCTTGCGAGACGATCGTCGTCTACTCGTTGGCGCGTGCCGCAACCCTTGCTCTGCAATGGGTCCCGGTCGTGCGTTCCTGCCGCTGACGCTCGAATACGCTCCTTGTTACGTACCGTCGTGTCTTGCACCAATCGTGCCTTGCCTGGTCTCAGCAACACCGGCAGGCTTCACAATCCGGACTCCCGTGCCGGCGTTCCCACTCATTGTCTCGAGACACCCCTCCGTCCGCCTCTATCGGCGCCCCCGGTACGGTTTCCTTCGAGCCTGCCTACCCCACGCGGCTCACTGCATTTCTTTACAAAGTTCAGTCCATCTCGACGTGGATTTCCAAGTGCCAATCTTGGCGATTCATTGCGCCGGGGCCGGCAAGCAGGCCCTAGGCGGTGATTTCAGGCCGCGAACCGGAAAAGGCTGGGCGCTGAGCGCGGAGCTGCCGTCCCGGGACTTCCCACAACGACCTCCATTTTTAGAGTTTTTCTAATTATTCCAAACTCTTGTCCGGCACCATGCGCCGCCGGACCATTCGCCCGGGACGCTAGATCGGACCGCGGGGGGAGTCAATCCTGCGGTGCGGAAGATCCTTGAGCTTTTGCTTTAGCCGCGGGATGCGTCGAGGCGCGGAAAGCGCCCAAATCAGCGGCCAACCCGCTCGACCAGCCGCTTTTCGCGGCGCCGTTGAACCGAGGAGGGGATGCGCATGGCCTCACGATATTTTGCAACCGTGCGGCGGGCGATGTCGATGCCCTCCGCCTTCAGGCGCTCGACCAGCTTGTCGTCGGACAGGATCGAGCGGACGCTTTCGCCGTCGATCATCTGGCGGATGCGGTGGCGGACGGCCTCGGAGGAATGCGCCTCGCCTTCGCCGGCGGACTGGATGGCGGAGGTGAAGAAGTACTTGAGCTCGAAGATGCCGCGCGGCGTCGCCATGTACTTGTTCGAGGTGACGCGGGACACCGTCGATTCATGCATGGAGATGGCGTCGGCGACGGTCTTGAGGTTGAGCGGCCGGAGGTGCTGGACACCGTACGTGAAGAAGCCGTCCTGCTGGCGCACGATCTCCTCGGCGACCTTGAGGATCGTGCGCGCGCGCTGGTCGAGGCTCTTGACGAGCCAGTTCGCGGTCTGCAGGCACTCGAGCAGATAGCCTTTGTCCTTCTCGGTGCGCGTCGTCCTGTTGACCTCGGCGAAGTAGGTGCGGTTGACGAGCACACGGGGCAGCGTGTCGCTGTTGAGCTCGATGAGCCAGCTTCCGTCGGAGGCGGCGCGGACGAGAACGTCGGGGACGACCGGCTGCAGTTGCACCGAGCCGAACTTCAAGCCGGGTTTCGGATTGAGGTGCTTGATCTCCTCGATCATGTCGGTGATCTCGCTCATGTCGGCGCCGACGGCTTTCTTCAGCGCGGTCATGTTGTGGGCGGCGAGGAGATCGAGATTGTCGAGGAGGGCCGCGATCTGCGGATCGTAGCGGTTCTGCTCCTTGAGCTGCAGGGCCAGGCACTCGGCCAGCGAGCGCGCCAAGACGCCGGCCGGGTCGAGCGTCTGCAAGGTGGCGAGGACTCTTTCGACCAGATCCAGCGGCGCGCCGAGCTTTTCCGCGAGCTGATCGAGGTCGGCGTGCAGATAGCCCGCCTCGTCCACCATGTCGATCAGGTGCTGTCCGATCAGACGCTCGACGTGGTCCTTGACGGCGAGCGGCAACTGCTCGGACAGGTGATCGCGCAGGGACGGCTCGCTCGATACGAAGGCTTCGGGATTGACGTCCTCGCCGTCGAACGAGCTCGTGCGCTGGCGCAGCGTCGCCCACCCGGAGTCGGTGCCCTCGGGTATTCCGGACGGGGTGGGATCATCCGAGAACGAGCCGTTGTAGTCGCCGTCGAAACCGCTTTCGGTCTCTGCGACGGGCCGTTCGAGGTCCAGCCATTCGTCGTCGGCGGCGGACTCGCGACGCTCCGATGGGCCCTCCTCGCCGTCGGGCTCGCTCTTGGGTGCGACGTCGGGGACATCGTCCATCTCGAGCAGCGGGTTGCGCTCGAGCTCGGTTTCGACGAACTGGCTCAGCTCGAGGTTCGAGAGTTGAAGCAGGCGAATGGCCTGCTGCAACTGGGGTGTCATCACCAGTTGCTGGCCCTGCCTCAACTCGAGCTTTGCTGTTAACGCCATACTCCGACTTTCAATACCGGATCGCGGGCGCGGGTGCCAAGCCGATATGCGCAGTGCAGAGCTTCGGCGGGCGCTCGTCGTTCACCGCGATGCTCATGCATCCGGGGCGTACCGTGCGCAGGACTCTCGAGCGGTTCCGGCTCATCGTTCCCTTGTCCCAGAATGGGGATCCAGGACGTCAGGCTATACTCAACGGGTGTTAACGAACATATCCCCCAAGTAAACCCGCCGGACATCTTCGTTGGCTATGATTTCCGCCGGCTTACCTTGTGTCAAAACTTGACCATCGTAGATGATGTAGGCGCGGTCGATGAGGCTTAGGGTCTCGCGGACGTTGTGGTCCGTGATGAGGACGCCGATGCCGCGGTCGGTCAGGTGGCGCACGAGCTGCTGGATGTCGCCGACGGCGATCGGATCGATGCCGGCGAACGGCTCGTCGAGCAGGATGAACGACGGCCGCGAGGCGAGCGCGCGGGCGATCTCGCAGCGCCGCCGCTCGCCGCCCGAGAGCGCCATCGACGGCGACTTCCTGAGCCGCGTGATGTGGAACTCCTCGAGCAGGCTGTCGAGCTGCTCCTTGCGGTGCTTGCGGTTCGGCTCGACCAGCTCGAGCACGGCCATGATGTTGTCCTCGACGCTCAGGCCCCGGAAAATCGAGGCTTCCTGCGGCAGGTAGCCGATGCCGAGGCGAGCGCGCCGGTACATGGGAAGCGGCGTCACGTCGCGGCCGTCGATGGTGATGCGACCCGCGTCGGCCGGCACGAGGCCGGTGATCATGTAGAACACGGTGGTCTTGCCGGCGCCGTTGGGGCCGAGCAGGCCGACGGACTCGCCGCGGCCGACGGCCAGGCTCACGCCGCGTACGACCATGCGCTTCTTGTAGCTCTTCTGCACATTGTCGGCGACGAGCCAGCCTTGATGGGAGGCGTAGTACTGGGCCTCCTCGGCGGAGGCATAGCCATTCGCCGCCCCGTTCCGCGCGGGGTGCGTTGCGTCGTCCTGGTCCGCCCGCTTCGATTTCAATGGCCACAGCTTCATCGGGGACCTGGTGAGCTTATTCGTCCTGGATATTCGAGCCGGTTTCGGCGGTTGCTGTCAATTGCGGGTGTCAATTCGCCGATCCGTCGGGAGACGCGGTTGCCGACCAGCCGTCGACCGAAGTTTCCGGTGCCGGTGTGCCTGCTTTTTTCTTTTTCTTCGCGGCTTCCTGGTCCTTCTGCATCTCCTCGGGGAAGAACACGGCGCTCGCGCGGCCCTTGCCTGCGGCGGCCGGCTCGGCCGGGTCCTTGGTGACCCAGCCGCCGCCCGCGGGGTTTGCCGCCGTGTTCTGCGGGGCGGTGTCGATCTTGCTCTCGCCAGTGGTCATGTCGATGACGAGGCGGGTGCCGCGCACCATGCTCTTGCCCTTCGACAGCACGACGTTGCCGCCCATCGTCACCTTGTTGGCCTTGGTGTCGAAATCCGCCCAATCGCCGGTGGCGGTCTGGCCGTCCTTCGAGGTCACGTGCACGTCCTTGCGTGCCTCGATGCGCGTGAGCTCAGTCTTGGACTTGCCCTGACGCTGAGCGCCCATGTCGGCGGCGTCGACGAGGCCGGCCTCGCCCTTGTAGAAGGCGGACAGCTCGGCGCAGCGGATGTTGAAGGTGTCCTGTGTCGCGTCAACATCGCCGCGGAATACGGCCAGCTTCCTGTGGTCATCGACGTCGAGAGAGTCGGCGGTGATGTCGATCGGCGCATTGGGGTTGGTCTTGAACGATCCGAGGGGGCTCGCGTCATCGTCCGATTGCGCCTGCTTCTTGGCCGGGAGACGGTCGTTCGCATCCCGCACGAGGCGGGCGGCAATGCGGCCGGGGCCGCCGGTCGCGTCGGGAGGCGTGATGAGCTTGGCGGTGCCGCCGGTGCGATCGATGGCGAGGCGGCTGCCGCGCAGCTCGTTGCCGCCCTGGGTCACGACGACGTTGCCGACCAGCAGGATGCTGCCGCGAGCCTCGTCGATCTCGACCCGGTCGCCGGCCGCACGGCGGTCCGTACCGGAGGTCATGATGACCTCTCCGGAGAGGACGGCGGACTGGTTCTTTGCGTCGAAGTCCGCGGTGTCGCTCGTCACCACGTCGCCGTTGACGCGCTTCATGACAACCGGCTTCTTGGCCACGATGCGGCTTACTTTTCCTGCGGATGCACCGGGCATGGTGCTCGCGGCTTCCGCATCCGGCGCGGCGCCTCCGCCCATCATGCCCTCGCCTTCGTAGAACACCTCAAGCTCGGGCGTGGTCAGGTGCGAGCCCGACTGCTCGGCGCGCACGCTGCCGGTGAAGAGCGCGGTCTTGCCGGTGTCGTTGATGTCGAGCCGGTTGGCGTCGATGTTGATCGGGCCGTTCGAGGGCGTGAACAGCGCGCTATCCTCGGCAGTCTTGCCCTCGGCGGCGGGGGCCGCCTTCTGCTTCTCGTCGGCAGGCGGCGTCAAGATCACCGCGACCTCTTCCACGAATGTCGCCTCGCGCGCCTTCTGGCGCAGCGTCATGCGTTTCGACCGGACGGAGCCGTTCGGAAACTCGACCAGAACCGGCTCGTCGGAGGTGAGCAGGTCCTCCTTGGTCAGAATCGAGGCACGCGTCAGCCGCGCCTTGAGGCCGCTTTGCGAGTCGACGTTGATCTCCTCGAAAAGCTCGAGAAGGTTCTTCTCGTTGTCGAAGACGCCGCGGACGGCGGTGATGTCGGTGCGCGACTTGTTGGCCTGGTAGATCTCGCCGACGATGCCGTTGAGCTTGACGACGTTGCGCTGCGCGAAATCCTGCGCGGCGGTCTTGGCCGTGAAGACGTAGCTTCCGCCGTCCTTGCTGTAGCCCTCGTAGCGCGGGTTCTGCATGGTCAGATCCTCGGGCAGGATCTTGCGGATGGCGATCGCGGGAAGGGTGTCGAGGCCGACCAGTCCGGCGGTGCGCGCGATGGAAAGCGCATAGGTGCCAAGAAGCAGCACGATGGTGACCGGGCAGGCGATGCGCAGAGCACGGACCAGCGCGGTGCGCCGGCTGGCCCGGCGGAACTCGTCCGTGCGGTCGACGGCCAACATCACGCCGTCGCCGGTCCGGCGCGCGCTGCCGGCAGTCGGTCCCATATCAACGGTCGTGGCCATCGGGGTCCCCGCCCTCGACATCTCTAGGCTTTCACTTCGGCCGCGAGAGGCGGCGGCCGGCAGCCGGTGGCAGGGCCACCGATCTGGACCCGCGGACTTGCCTCACTTCGCATCCGGTGTCGCCTGACAGTGTGCACATGCGAAGGGGCCGGACAATCACCTGAAAATGGGGTGAGATTGGGACTACCCTCGCTTGCCGCCCGGCGCAACGGTCTGATTTCCGGGCGATTCAGGCTAGCGCCCAGGTCTTATGCTCCGGCTCAGTGCGCAAATATATCGTCCTCGCCGTATCCAGCGAGATCGAGCTTAGCGCGGGTGGGGAGGAACGCGAAAGCGGCCTTGGCGAAATCCTCGCGGTGCTCGCGGATCAGCATGGCGTCGAGCTTCTCCTTCAGCGCATGCAGATGCAAAACGTCGGAGGCGGCGTAGGCGAGCTGCTGCTGTGAGAGGGTCGCGGCGGCCCAGTCGGAGCTCTGCTGCTGCTTGGACAACTCGATGCCCAACAGCTCGGCCGTGATGTCCTTGAGGCCGTGGCGGTCCGTGTAGGTGCGGACCAGCTTGGAGACGATCTTGGTGCAGTAGACCGGCGCGACGGTCACGCCGAGGTATTTCTCGATGACGGCCAGATCGAAGCGGGCAAAGTGGAAGATCTTGAGCACGTCCGGATCGGTCAGCAGGGCCTTGAGGCGCGGTGCGTCGTAGGTCGCAGGGTTGGGCTGCACGAGGTGAGCGGTGCCGTCGCCAGCGGAAAGCTGGATGAGGCAGAGGCGGTCGCGCTGCGGGTTGAGGCCCTGCGTTTCCGTATCGATGGCGACGCTGCCTTTGAACGTGAGGCCCGAGGGGAGATCACCTTTGTGAAGCTCAATCTTCGGCGCTGACATGGCGTGCGGCCTCGCTTTGGGCTGGAGCTTGCCCGAAAACCGCTAAGTTATTGAAAATTATTGCTGATTTTCAGGCTTCTGTCGGCCGGTGTAATGGGTTCGGCCGGTAAATGCAAGGGCGCGCGCGCCGTGGGCCTGCGAAAGCTGTGGCTCGGCGCATTTATCCTCGCGCGGCGCCGCTCGGCGATAGTGGACTCTGACCTCGGCGGACGAGCATCCCAGGCCCATGGACGAAACAGCCAATCTCAAGCTCCCCTATATTATTGCGGCGCAATCGCAAAAGCATGTCACGCACAACGAGGCGTTGAGGGCGCTCGACGCGATCGTGCAGCTTGCGGTCGCCGACAAGGATCTCAGCACGCCGCCCGGATCGCCCGCCGAAGGGGCCAGGTACATCGTCGGGGTGAGCCCGACCGGGGCGTGGAGCGGACACGCGACGCACGTTGCAGCGTGGCAGGATGGCGCGTGGGCGTTCTATGCGCCCGCCGCGGGCTGGCTCGCGTGGGTCGCCGACGAGAGCCAGAGCTATCTCTTCGCGGGCGGCGGCTGGACACCGGCTCCCGGCGGGTCGGGCGGGTCGCTGGTTCCAAAGGGCGCCTGGGACTCCGTCACGACCTATACGACGGGGGATCTCGTCGAGCACGAAGGCTATGTCTTCCTCTCCAACATCAACGACAACCTCGACAACGAGCCTGATGCCGTAACGCCCGGCTCGAGCAGCGAATGGACGTACTTCTCCGTCGTCACGGGCGGCGGCGGAGGTGGAGGCGAGGGTGGTGGAAGCGTCAACCCGGTCTCGCTCGTCGGCGTGAACGCGACGGCGGATACGACCAACCGTCTGTCGGTGGCGAGCCCTGCGTCGCTGTTCAGCCACGAGGGCGCGGGGCACCAGCTCAAGATCAACAAGGATGCGGCCGGCGATACCGCGAGCGTGCTGTTTCAGACCGGCTTCTCGGGGCGCGCCGAGTTCGGGCTCGCCGGCGACGACGACTTCCATGTGAAGGTGAGCGCGGACGGCAGCACGTGGCACGAGGCGCTCGTCATCGACCGGGCAAGCGGCGCGGTGCGCGCCGCCGGGCTGCGCGAGGTTCTCTCCGCCAACCGCACCTATTACGTGCGGTCGGACGGCAACGACGGCAACACGGGACTCGCCAACACATCCGGCGGTGCGTTTGCAACGATCCAGAAGGCCATCGACGTGGCGACGGGGCTGGACCTAAACGTCTACAGTGTCACCATCCAGGTCGCCAACGGTACTTATACGGGCGGCAATACCCTCAAGTCATACGTGGGGGTCGGGCCGATCACCATCCAGGGTAATACGACCACCCCCGCAAACGTGCTGGTGAGCACCGGCTCCGCCCACTCCTTCTTCGGCACCGGCGTCATCGGAAAGTGGGTGCTCAAGGGAATGAAGACGGTCACGTCGGCCGCCTATCATTTTCACTTCAAGGCGGGCACGATCGTCGACTTCGACCGCTGGGATTTCGGGGCGTGCCCGTCTTACTACCACATTGAATGCGACACACAGTCGGTCGTCTCATGTGTGGGTGGAAGCTACAGCATCACCGGCGGCGCAGCGGTCCATTGGCGCGTTGCGGAACATGCCGAGGTGCGCGTGTTCTCAACGACAATCACGCTGAGCGGCACTCCTGCTTTTGCTACGGCGTTTGCGGATGTTTCCTACGGCTCGGAGATCATCTCTAACGCGACTTTCTCGGGGGCCGCGACCGGCAAGCGCTATCAGGTGACGGTCAACTCCTGGATCGAGACCTTCGGTGGCGGGGCGAATTATTTCCCAGGCAACAGCGCTGGGTCGACGGCTACGGGTGGACAATATCTGTAGCGCGACGCTTCATCCGTCTGAACCGGGTTTCGATGTTTACGCAGGTCCACGCACATACTGCCAAGAGAGGCAGGAGCACTGCCGCGCAAGCCCCATAGAACGAAGGATAGCTGTCAACCCATCGCGCGATTCCAGTCTGCTCAATGAAGATGCAGCACAGCGGCCGGTGAAGCAGGTAGATCGAATAGCTCATGAAGCCGAAGATCTCGAGCCAGCGGAGCGGATGCTTGCCGCCCCACATCTCTCGGATCGAACCGGGGAGCGGTGCTTGGTACGAGCTGTCCGCATGGGCAAGTACCGGATGCCGGACCGAGTCCGGGCACACAGCATTAGGACGAGCGGTAGCAGAAGCGAGAAGTGGATCTCTAGGACGACGCTCCACACCGGCGCATTGGCAGAGGTCGTGGCGTTGTCGTCGCCGTAAAGCAGCGTCGGGTCGGCCAGCATGACGCGGAGCTCAAGCGTCCGGTGGACGGCATACCATCCCGTCGGCCAGAGTCCGGTTTTGTGAAGCACGATCCAGAGCAGCGATGCAAACCAAAGCAGAGGCAGCAATCGCTGCGCGCGCGACATAGAACCGGGTGATCCCCTGGGTGTCCAGGCTGAACCGGTCAGTCACGAAAGCCTTCGCGAGTAGAAAACCGGACAGCGCGAGGAACAGCCACACCCACAAGAAACCCACGGGCTCGACGACGGGGACAAGCCAAGCAGGAGCGCTGAGATCGCCAAGAAGCGGTCCCCAAATGTGGCTCCAAACCACCATGATGCTGGCGACGCCGCGGATAATCTGGAAATGGTCGAAGCGTCGGAGCGTCAGAGCCGACGTGTAGCAAATATAGAATGTATCAAAATGGACTATCCACCGGCTGGCATTCGCCGGCTTTTCGTGACGTGGCGAATTGCGACCGCCGCGGCCCGGCGCTCTAAGCGCGTCGAAGCGCGCGGTCGCGCATCTGCTCCTTCAGGGCGGGGAGGAACTGCAGGATTTTCTCTTCCTGTGCGGTATGGACCTGATACGCCTTGAGGCGCCGGTCGATGTAATTCTCAACCTTCTTGCCGTTCCTGCTTATGCGGCCCTTGGCGATGCGCGCCTGCATCTCCTCCACGGAGCGCGTGAAATAGTGGTTGAGCTGCAGTTTCCCCGTGACCACGACGCTCGGATTGTGAGCATTGGATGTGGACACCCGCACGCGCTTCTCATTGAACATCACAAGGCCGTGCCCGATCAGCGGAAAGTGGTGTGTGCCCATGCCGCTCACCTCGGACGGGTCGACGATCGATTTGTAGCGGACCAGCGAGCGCTGCGACTGCTGCATCGGGTGCGGTGTGCACTCGGTATAGTTTTCGATGACGAGCCCTTCGGGCTTTGCGGCATGACCGTTCGGCCCGAAGTTCGTCCATGGGATCGACAGGCTCGGCAGATCGGCGAACTCCGTCATCGCGGTAACCAGAAGTTCGCCGCTGGTGGCGAACAGGAACTCGTCGACATCCAGGAATGCCATCCAGCGCACGTCATGGCCGAAGTTGGTGAGGGCATGCGCGTAGGCCAGCGCCTGCAGGCTGAACGCGTTCCCGTCGCGTCCGATGAAGGTGCGCCACGGTATGACCGTGCAATCGACATGGCGCGCGTAGCTTTTGACGATGTCGACGGTGCGGTCGGTGGATCCGTTGTCGTATATGACGAACTTGGAGACGCCCTGTAGGATGTAGAACTCGAGCCATTCGGCGACGTAGTCCTGCTCGTCCTTCATGATCGCCACGAGGGCGATGCGGCCGTCGCGGCCGTCGCCCTTGGCGATGGGCGGGAGGGTTCTCGCGGCGAGCGTGCGATCGTTGAACATGTCGGCGAGGCGACGTGCCGCCGTCTTTCGCAACCGAAGTGCCGCATTCTTCAACGTCCAAAAGGACATCGATGCCCCTGGATTGGAGTCCCGCCGAATCTCATCGGTAGTTCACTTGGCGACGAATGTCATCCTGGATACAGACACGCACACGTCGCCCCGCGGGGCGGTGCCGACCCGTTCAGTTTTCGCTGGAGGATTGTCCGCGAAGACTTTGTCGATGGTGCCCAGAAGAGGACTCGAACCTCCACGCCTCGCGGCGCTGCTACCTGAAAGCAGTGCGTCTACCAATTCCGCCATCTGGGCAAGCCTCGAAGCCTGCGGCGCATTGAGTTACGGGGACTGACCGCTCTTGTCAATTGCGCGCGACGTACCGGGGGCTCCGGCGGCACATGGCACGATTTGGGCTGGCCACGGTTCGGGCCCCTGGGCTAGATCGTTAAAGACGCGCCGCCGTTGATCGAACGCATGGTCGAACGGCGGCGCGACATCTCTTGTGCGGGGCGCGTCCCTTATTTCCGGGCGCAAGGCGGGGGAGCGAGCGGCATGACCGGGCAGAACGGCAACAACCAGATCGTCACGATCCTCGGTGGATCGGGCTTCATCGGCCGCTATGCGGTGCGGGCGCTGGCCAAAAACAGGTATCGGATCCGGGCGGCATGCCGGCGGCCCGATCTCGCGGGCTTCCTGCAGCCGATGGGCGACGTGGGCCAGATCCAGCCGGTGCAGGCGAACCTGCGGTTCCCCGATTCGGTGCGTACGGCCGTCGCAGGCGCCCACGTCGTCATCAATACCGTGGGACTGCTGGCGAGCTCCGGGCGGCAGACGTTCCAGGCCGTGCATGTGGACGGTGCGCGCGCTGCGGCCCGTGCCGCGCGGGAGGCGGGTGCCAGGTGCTTCATCCATATCTCCGCCATCGGGGCCTCGGTGTCGTCGCCGGCGAAGTACGCGCAGACGAAAGCCGCGGGCGAGGCGGCCGTGCTGGAAGAGTTTCCGGGGGCGATCATCCTCCGACCCTCGATCGTGTTCGGCCCCGAGGACGATTTCTTCAACCGCTTCGCGACCATGGCGCGGATCTCGCCGCTGTTGCCGCTGATCGGCGGCGGGCGGACGCGGTTCCAGCCGGTGTTCGTAGGTGACGTAGCCGCGGCTATCGTGGCGGCGGCCGACGGTGCTGCGACGCCAGGGACGATCTACGAGCTCGGCGGGCCGGAGGTGCTGTCGTTCCGCGATCTTCTCGAGCGTACGCTCGACTACGCGGGGCGTAAACGCGGCTTCATCTCGCTGCCGTTCTGGGTCGCGAAGCTGCAGGCGCTGCTTACGTGGCCGTTGCCGAACTCCCTGCGGCCGCTGACGGTCGACCAGGTGCGGCTCCTGCAGTCGGACAATGTCGTGAGCGAAGCCGCCCTCAAGGAGGGCCGGACGCTGGCCGGGCTCGGCGTGACGGCGCCGCAGTCGGTCGGCGCCATCGTGCCGCTATATCTCGAGCGCTTCAAACCCAGAGGGCAGTACTCGCACTACCGGGGCTAGGTCATGAACTCATTATGGATGGTGTATTGATGAGCCAAAGCGAGCCAATGGCGTCGTCAAACCGCTTGGCCGATGCGCAGGCATCGACCTGCGCGGTCTTCCTAGCCCTTGGCTCGCTTTGGCTCACCCCTCAATGGCGCGGTCCTTTTGCGCCCCTGGTTCGTCGCGA
>JAFKKW010000259.1 GCA_017304275.1 Hyphomicrobiales bacterium
GCCCATATCGCGCTCGAGAAAGAGCGCGCACGCCGTCTGGCCCTCGAGTCAACCTCCGGCACCGCGGGCGACAAGCTCGCCCAAGAGGTGAGCGCGCGTCGCGCCGCCGAGGCTGCGGTCGACACCCTCCGCCAGGAGCTCAAGCGCAAGCAGGACGCGCTCGACAGCGCCATCGAGGCCAAGCGCGTCAGCGAGGAAAAGCTCGCGGTCAAGTCGGCCGCGATCGATCCTCCGCAGGCGCCCGCTCCTCCTGTCGCGCGACGGGATACGGCGACCGCCACGAGCGGCATCGAGACGTCCGCCACACGGTCGGTCCCCGACGACGAGACCGCCGCCACGCCGAAATCGGCGGAGAACGATGACGATTTATCCCGTAGCGCCGCTTCGCGCCGCCTAAAGCAATCGCGGCGCATCGACGCCACGCGAAAGACGTCTGTCGCGCCGAACGTCCCGTCCAAATCCAGATACCCGCTCTACGTGGTCGACGTAAACCACACCTGGCCCTACAGGGACTGGGCCACACGGTAGGACTTCGCGCAATGCCCCGCCCCTGTTCCGCACGGAACAGCGCGGGGCGGCAGTCTCCTTCAACTTGCCCCAGGATCGGTTGCCCCCGGCTCGCCATACGGCTGACCTGCGGCAGCGTGATCAGACCTGTCCGCGCGCAAGCGGGACATCCGTCATGCTCACCTGAGAAGAAAGGGCGCGGTCATGTCTAAAAAGCCTTCCGTCGTTTTGCTCGGGCTTCTGGCCGGAGCCGTCTGCCTGCCGCCGAGTTTCGCTGCCGCAAATACGCTAGGCGCTGCGGGCGGCATCAACGCTCGTCAAGACGCCGCCACGCACAAAGTCGCTAGCACCGCGGCGACGGCTGCGCAGACCAAGAAAGCGGCGGCGCTGAAGAAGAAAAGACTGCTGCAACAGCAACAGGCCACTCAGGCCGCCAAGGCGAAGACAGCCAAGGAGGCCCAAGCGCTCAAGGCGCAGCAGCAGGCGCAGAAGAAGAAGTGGTATGAGGACGATCGCGATCGTGGCCTCGATATCGCATCCGAATACGCGCCGAAGACGATCGCGCGCATTCGCGCGAAAAACTACCTCGCGCGGGGCGATACCGTCAGCACCGGAAACGGCAAGAAGGGCTGGCAGCAGTACATGAACAGATACTATTCGCACTAAGCGGACCCAAGCGCTTGCTCAGGAGAAAGCCGTCCGGCGGCTCCTCCTCTTTCGTTTCACGGCCTGTTGCCGGACATTGGATCCCGGCCGTCCATGCGCAGCATGGCTTCGCCATGACGCCGGGATGATGTTGAGCCGAGGCGCTGAGACGGCGGCGCACCCCTGCGCCGCATGTGCTTCCTTTAGCGAACCTCAACCTTTGATGAGGTCGAGCCACTCATCCTCGGTCAGCACCGTGACACCCGCCTCGCGCGCCTTGGCAAGCTTCGAGCCGGCGTCGGCTCCGGCGACGAGATAATCCGTCTTGCCTGATACCGAGCCCGCCACCTTGGCCCCGAGGCGTTCGGCCGTCGCTTTCGCCTCGTTGCGCGAGAAGCGTTCGAGGGTGCCCGTGAAGACGACCGTCTTGCCGGTGATCGGCGAGTCCGTCCTCTGCACGCGTTCGTAGGGCGTGACGGTGACGTGGGCGAGAAGGTCGTCGAGCGCGACGACGTTGTGCGGCTCGGAGAAGAAATCGACCAGCGCGTCGACGACGGTCTCACCGATGCCTTCGATGTCGTCGATATCCTTGTAGGCTTCGCTCTCCTTGCCGCCGCTGGCGGCGGCTTCGGCGGCGCTGCGGAACGCCTCCATGGTGCGGAAGGCCTTGGCGAGGTCCTTGGCCGTGGTCTCGCCGATGTGGCGGATGCCGAGCGCGAAGACGAAGCGGTCGAGGCCGATCGAACGACGCGCATCAATGGCGCGGAACAGGTTCTCGACGGACTTCTTGCCGAAGCCCTTGCGCTTGGCGAGCGGATTGGCGCTCACCTTGTCGCGCGCCTCGAGCGTGAAGATATCGGCCGGCCGTTTGATCAGCCCCTCATCGAAGAAGGCTTCGATCTTCTCCTCGCCAAGGCCTTCGATATCGAAGGCAAGCCGCGAGACGAAATGCTTCAAGCGTTCCTTGGCCTGGGCTGGACAGACGAGCCCGCCCGTGCAGCGGCGCACGACGCCGCCTGCTTCGGGGTCGTTGTCCGCCTCGCGCACCGCGTGACTTCCGCAGACGGGACAGACCTTGGGAAACGCGAACGGATCGGTGCCCTTGGGG